>CANCKV010000542.1 GCA_947378615.1 Chitinophagaceae bacterium
ACAATTAAGTATGAAGAATTAACTCATATTATACACGATGCAACAGGATTGATTGTCAGTACCCGTTTATCAATTGATGCTGCATTGCTAGAAAAGGCAACAGAATTGAAATGGATTGGCAGATTAGGAAGCGGCATGGAACTGATTGATGTTCCATTTGCTACATCTAAAGGAATTAAATGTATCAGCAGTCCTGAAGGTAATAGCAATGCAGTTGCGGAACATAGTCTCGGACTCCTTTTGAACTTAATGAACCGGATAAACAAAAGTAATCTTGAGATAAAAGAAGGAGAGTGGCATCGAGAAATCAATCGTGCGGACGAACTTACAGGTAAAACTGTTGGTATCATTGGCTATGGAAATACTGGAAGTGCCTTTACCAAATTACTTGGTTCTTTCCAAGTAAATGTATTGGCAAATGATATTCATAAATCAGGATTTTCAAACTATTATATAACAGAAACAGATAAAGAACGAATTGCAAAAGAAGCAGAGGTGGTCAGTTTACATATTCCGCTGACAAAGGGTAATTATCATTTTGCAAATGACCACTTTTTTAATTCATTAGAAAAAAAACCCTACTTTCTTACTGTTTGTCGGGGAAAAGTAACTGATACAGCAGCTTTAATAAGGGCATTAAAAAATGGAAAGATTAAAGCTGCAGGTCTTGATGTGTTAGAAAATGAAAAACTCAACACCTATTCTGAAGAAGAAAAGGAGCAATTAAATTGGCTTTTGGCACAACCGAATGTTATTATAACTCCACATATTGCGGGCTATAGTCATGAAGCATTTTTTAAGATGTCGAAAGTAATACTTGAAAAGTTGGGTTACACTATCGATATCTAACAGCACTTGCTTTCACAAAAGAATGTCAACCCTCCGAGAATTACTTTTTAGCAAACGAAAAAATACTTTTAGCTGCTTTTTGTGAAGCGTTACCTCCTTGTGTCAATACAGATTTCAATTCTGCATAATCTGATTTTAATTGCTGCTGCACTTGGATATTATTTAGCAGATTTGATAATTCTATTGTCAAGTTTTTGGCATTCATTTCATCTTGAATCAATTCCTTAACCACCAACCTATTCATGATTAAATTAACCAAGCTGATAAACTTTATTTTTATCAATCGCTTACCTATTTGATAACTAATATTACTCCCCTTGTAACAAACAACTTCAGGAACACCAAAAAGGGCGGTTTCAAGAGTTGCAGTTCCACTTGTAACTAATGCAGCCTTCGATTGCATCAATAAGCTATATGTTTCGTTATTTACAACAGATACATTGGAATAAGGAGTTAAAAATGGCTCATAAAAAGAATCATCAAGTCCGGGAGCCTTTGCGACAACAAACTGATATTCAGGGAAAGAAATGCTTACTTCAAGCATCACGGGAAGTTTCTTTTCAATTTCTTGCTTTCTACTTCCTGGCAATAAGGCCACAATTTTTAATTCTTGTTCAGATTCTTTAATTGAAACCTGATGCGAATTAATATAATTTCCAATTACTTCAACCAATGGATGACCTACATATTCAACATCCCATTGCCATTTTTCTTTAAAATAATCCTTTTCAAAAGGAAGAATCACGAGCATCTTATCAATACACAATTTCATTTTATTGACTCGATTCTCCTTCCATGCCCATACTTGAGGGGAAATATAATACACAATTTTATATCCCTGCTTCTTACCCCATTCTGCAATTCGTAGATTAAACCCAGGATAATCAATTAAAACTAAAACATCTGGCTGGAAAGCGGCAATATCTTCTTTACAAAAAGAAATATTTCGAAGAATAGCAGGCAAATTCTTAACCACCTCAATAAATCCCATGAAAGCAAGATCCTTATAATGCTTGACAATAGTAGCACCTGTAGATTCCATCAAATCGCCACCCCAACAACGTATAGTTGCTGCTGTATCTAACAATAATAGTTGCTTGATAAGGTTACTGCCATGCAAATCACCACTTGCCTCACCCGATATAATATAATACTTCATTATGATTATTGAGGCGTAAATGTAGTTTTTTCAAGTGAATTGACCTCAATACACTATTTACAATTACACTTTAACGAACCCGAAAAAGCAAATACGTTGACACTTTATCAACTGTCTATTTGATAGAGTAATTGATATTAATTTCCAAAAAAAATATTAAGCCCTGTGGTTATCGGCTCGCCAATTTTTTATTGCTTTCTTTATTTCCTTATTACTCAAATCTTCTTGAAGTACTCTTGCTACTAGCGTTAG
Source organism: Chitinophagaceae bacterium (assembly GCA_947378615.1). Lineage (GTDB taxonomy): Bacteria > Bacteroidota > Bacteroidia > Chitinophagales > Chitinophagaceae > Parasediminibacterium. The sequence goes on from CANCKV010000542.1 coordinate 2,261, forward strand.
GTATTCTTCATCAGGAGCAAAACGTAGTGCTATAATTTGAGAAATAGAAAGTTTGCTACTAATAGGTTTGCCCGTCATTACAAAGTGTCTCAGACTTTCCTCTGCACGAATAGCCCTGTCTTGTGCCTTCAATGCAAATACTCTTATATAAATAAAAAATAAAACAAGAATAACTGCAATCAAACATATTAGGGAAGCTGAATAAAGATTTTCTTTTGCGGAATGCATTAGATTAATAATAGAACCAATTAACAAGGCTACAATTGCAACAAAAGTTAAACCATGCCATCCTAAAACAATTCTTGAATGATTATTAAAATTTTGTTCTTTCAAAATAAAAAATTTAAAGGGGTTAAGAATGGCTGCAATATGCCAAATAAAATTCAATTTTGAAACAATTAATAAGAATTAGTAACCGAATGAGATTAAAAACTCTATTTTTGAAAAATAGCACAATGAATTGGAACTTAAATAGTTTTCTTTCAATACAATAAAGTAATTAAAATCCTACACAATAAGTAATACACACTTTAAAGGAATTCAAATTATAGTTAACAAAATTGAATCACAGTAATTCAAACAAAATGACCATAGAACAAGCACAATTAGATGTAGATAATTGGATAAAGACAGTGGGTGTCCGCTATTTTAATGAGTTGACTAATCTCGGAATACTCATGGAAGAGGGGGGTGAATTATCCCGATTGATGGTTAGGAAGTATGGTGAACAGTCGTTTAAGGAAAGTGATAAGAACAAGGAATTGTCTGATGAAATGGCAGATGTACTTTGGGTACTGATTTGTTTGGCTAATCAAACGGGGGTAAACCTTACAGATGCCTTGCAGAAAAACTTTGAAAAGAAAAATTTACGTGATGCCACCCGTCATCTAAACAACGAAAAACTTAATCAGTGATTAGAATGATTAGAATGATTTAAAATGATTGTTTTATTTTGAAATAGTCCATCTTTTAAAGTTTTCAATCTAATTTACTAATAGATACTTACGACCTAGTACTTACA
>CANCKV010000543.1 GCA_947378615.1 Chitinophagaceae bacterium
CATTTTCATCTATAAGTGACTATAGACCAAAAGTATTAGGTACAAATGCCATAGATAATATCCTGATTAATACAGTTATTCCCATTTTATTTGCGTATGGAATGTATCTGAAAGATGAAACCTATAAAGAAAAAGCCATTAAATGGTTGTCTGAGATAAAAGGAGAAGACAATCAAATCATCAAGAGTTGGAAAGCATATAATCAAAAAGTAAGTACCGCATTCGATTCTCAGGCGTTGATTGAATTGACGAATAACTATTGTCAACAAAGACGATGTTTAGAATGTGTGGTTGGGAATAAATTACTTCGGAATGTAAAATAATCATTTATATTTTCTAGATGATTAGGTACTTAAAAAACACAACCAATTTCCTCCTGACATTAAAATGAGGACTATTACTTAAAATGAATCAATATTTAATTTATGTTTCAAGCAATAATGAAAGTAGTAAAAAACTTTATTTTGAAATCTAAAAAAGCGAAATCGTTTTCCATCAAAATTAGTATTTAGCTTTGAATAAATTAAACACATTAAAAATGAGAAAGATAGGAATTCTTACCGGAGGAGGCGATTGCCCCGGTCTCAATGCGGTCATCCGTGGGGTAGTTCAAAAGTGTCTGATGAATGACATCAAAGTATTTGGCTTTAAAAAAGGTTGGCAAGGAGCTTTATCTGGCGAAGGAAGCGAATTGACTTTTGATTTAGTCGAAGACATTCATACTCTTGGTGGCACTATACTAGGGTCTTCGAGAACTAATATCATGAAAATTGAAAACGGACCAGAAAAAGTGAGAGCTGTTATTGATAAATTGGGACTTGAAGGTATCATTGCAATTGGTGGAGATGATACACTTGGTGTAGCAAACAAGTTACAAAAAATGGGGATGAATATGATTGGCGTACCCAAAACTATTGACAATGATCTATCATGCACTGACTATACTTTTGGATTTGATACAGCTACTAATATTGCCGCAGATGCTATTGACCGTTTACACACTACTGCACGCTCTCATTCCCGTTGCTTTGTCGTAGAAGTTATGGGACGGCATACAGGTTGGATTGCAATTCAGGCTGGAATGGCAGCAGGTGCCCACATGATATTGATTCCAGAATTCCCAAAAAGTATTGAAGATGTAATTGAAGTTGTTGTGGATAGGCAATGGAGAGAAAAGCACTATAGTATTATTGTAGTGGCAGAGGGATTTGAACTGAGTGGGATAGATCAGGAAACTATTGAAACTGATGATTTTGGTAACGTGAGATTGGAGAAAAAGGAAATTGGGCCAAAGATTGCAAAAATGATTGAGGCAAAAACTGGTATTATTACCCGAGCCACTGTATTAGGACATTTAATTCGAGGAGGTACACCTACAGCTTTCGACAGGGTTTTAGGGACTAAATTTGGTGTAAAAGCTGCTGAACTTGCTATCGATAAGGCTTATGGCAATATGGTGGCATTGCAAGGAACTAATATAATTGCCGCTGATTTAGAAAAGGCTGTAACCGTACAAAAACGTGTAGATGCCGAGTTTTATCAAAACGCTAGTTACTTTTTCAGATAATTCTTCATCATAATAATGAAACCTCTATAAGGAATTTGTAACCTTATAGAGGTTTAACATCAATGAGCCTTTTGATAAAAATAATATGCAACTACTCTAAACCAACAAGAAAAATAATCAAATCCTAATTTGACTTTTGCTTTTTTACAAAAGGTACTTTAATATCTTTTACAGATTCCTTTCTTAACAGCAACATGGGAATGACGACACCAACAGAAAGGCTAATTAAAATAAAGAGCACTTTTAATCCATAGTTCATGGTTTCGAGTAATACTGTATTATAATTAGGTGTTTTTACATTACCCGTCAATGTTATCAAACCAAGAATCATTCGATAGGCAAATATGCCAGGTATCATCGGTATTACAGCGGGAATGTAAAAAATTAATGGGGGTGTGTGCTTGTAATGTGCTGCGGGAATACTTAAAAACCCTATTGCTACTGCCCCAATCAAGGATGCTAAAGCTATGTTTGCTCCGAAGTGTAATAACAAAAACTTTAGCAACACTCCAATTCCTCCAAATAGGAAAATATGAAAGAGGCTTCGGGCAGGCACATTAAACAACGCAGCAAACCCAATTGCAGCAATTCCACCCCAAATCGACTTATATAATAACGTTAACAACCAAATTTTATTTAATAATATCCAATCCATAATTTAAAATTGATAAATTAATGCAGTAGTAAGAATTCCTAAAGCGATAGAAAATGAAATAAGAAAGCCAACAAATCCTCGAGTAATTCCATTAAGCACATTTCCATCCATTATATCAGAAAATGCGTTGATCAATGGAACACCTGGAATTAAGAACAATACGGATGTAACGAAAGCATGATTTTGACTATCACTCAATCCAAATTTCGAAGCCGATCCTGCAATCAGCGAGGCAACTAAAGCAGCAAAGTAAACAGAAACGTAAGGATTGAAATGGGCTTTTAATGACTCCTGTCGAATAAATAATCCCACGAAAGAAGCTACAAATGTAAAAGTTAAATCTAAGTAACTTCCATCTGCCAAAAAACAAAAGCCTGACCCTGCTAATCCAACTAAAGTTAGCACCTGCCATCTCGGAAAACGGGGCAATTGTTCTAATCTGTCTAGTTCTTCGTTGATATCATGTATAGACCATTGTTCTTCAACCATACTCCAACTCATTTTACTAATACCAGAGATAGTTCGAAAATTAATAACGTGATGTGGGGTAACTCTAACAACGGTAAAAATAGAGGAACCTGAATCATCCAACATCGTCAGCATGATAGCACGTTGATCTATTTGAATGTGGACCGAGTATCCAAAAGCTTCTGCAATTCTATTAATTGTTGTTCTAACCCTGCCAGTATTTGCACCGGCACTCATTAATAAAGTACCCGTTTTGAGTATGATATCTGCCATCTCTTTTCTTTCATTCTCATGTGGGGGTAATCTTAATTCATCCATATTAAATTGATTAGTGATAAAAATTGTTTGAAACGAATTGCCAATTAGCTTCGCAATTGTTATTTAATTTAAGAAAGAGCTTTTCTAATTTATTGTTTTGATTGATGTAGGGATCAAAATCCCTAGAATTTAAAGACAACATTTGTATAAAAATTGATGCAATATCAAAGTGTGATTCATCAAGTTATTATCCTTTTTTTGTTCTTAAATCAGGTGCGTAATAGAAAAAACATCTAAACGTATGATTTTGATCAAAATTATAT
>CANCKV010000544.1 GCA_947378615.1 Chitinophagaceae bacterium
TTATAAATTATGAGGGAGGAAATACTCCTGTATTGGCTGCAAATCTTAGCAATTCAATACCATTAATTCCTGCAGACTCATTAAAAAATGCAATTGCATTATCTTGGACTAATCCAAACTATATGTTTACAAATGGAATAAATTCACAAAATGTCAATTATAATCTTGAAATTGATACTTTGGGTGCGAATTTTACCAATCCATTAAAACAAACATTATCGTTTACATCAAGTTTGGATACGATTTTAACTGTCAAGGCTTTAAATAGCTTGGTAACAAATAAGTTAGGTCTTACAATTGGTCAAACTCATAATATTCAAATTAGAGTTATTGCATCTTTATCAAATCAATTACTGCAAGTTTCTAATACATTAAATTTTGTAGTATTACCTTATACTCCTCCACTTCCTCCACCAGTAATGACGCCACCTACAACAGGGACGCTCTTTATTATTGGTTCTGCTTTAGCAAGTGGTTGGACTCAGCCTGTTCCTGCAGCGACACAACAATTCACTCAAATTAGTTCAACTGAATACAAAATTTCAATTTTACTTACTGGTGCTATGGAGTATAAGTTTATTGCAAAAAATGGTTCTTGGGGAGAAAATTGGGGGATTGCTACTGCTGATGATCCTGCAGAAATTAATGGAGGTAAATTTACTTCAAATAGTTCAAACATAATGGCCCCTGCAACAACAGGAACTTATGATATCGTTGTTAATTTTCAGACTGGCAAATTTACCGTTACTCCTCACTAATTTTTTAACAAAAACAAAATAATTGTATGAAAAATATTATTAATTATCTCTTATTTGTTGCTACAATGTTTGTACTAACAACAAGTTGTGACAAAAAAGATACAGTTCCAACTGCTCAAAGCGGAACTACTAGTATATTGAAAAGTTCAGTATCAACAGTTAATGCGAGTTTTGCGGATTCTGCTAATACTCTATTGACTTTAAATTGGACGAATCCTAAATTTGCATTAGACTCAAGTTCTCAAAAATTTGTTATTGAAATTGACACAAGTGGCACTTTTCTTCAGAAAGCAACTGTGACATTGTCAGGAGCACTCTCCAAATCATTTACTAGCAAGGACTTGAATGCTATAATGTTTAATCTTGGATTAAGTTTAGGTCAAAGTTATCCATTGAATATTAGGGTTAAATCTTCTTATCCTAACAATAATAACTTATTGACTTCTAACACAGTAAAAGTTAATGTATCTTTTGCAGGAGGTTTAGCTTCTGTGGCTAGTTCATCTTTAACGAGTAGTATTATACCTATTAATTCTGCAACTTATGACAATGAAGCTGTCAGATTTTCATGGACAAATGCGAGTTATACTTTTGGGACAAACAACGGGAATAGTGGTATAAAATATTCCTTGCAAATTGATAGGGCTGGGTCAAATTTTTCTAGTCCAACTTTTCAAAGTCTAAGTTTAGATACTTGTACCATGGCTTATGTTTCTCTATCACAGCATGTCCTAAACTTATTATTGATTAATGCAGGATATTCTCCAGCAGTATCCGCAAGTCTTCAATTTAGGATAGTTGCAACCTTAAGTGGTGCGGCCACTACTTCTTTACCGTCTGCGCCTCTAAGTTTCTCTGCAACACCTATTTATAAGGCTGCAATTTCCTTGCCTTCTTCAGGAAATTTATACATTATTGGAGATGCTACTTTCGGAGGTTCAGATTCAGGTTGGAATAATCCGGTGCCTGTTCCATCTCAACAATTTACCAAAATTGATTCTCTTACCTATATTGGTACATTCTACTTACATGGAGGAGGAACATCTTATTTATTCCTTCCTGTTAATAATGGAGATTGGTCTCATAAATATGCTGTTGCTGATGCTAAAGTCGTTGGTTTGAATAAAGGAGGCGCTTTCGGTTACGACTTGAATGATAATATGCCTGGCCCCGATTCTTCGGGTAACTATCAAATTAAAGTGGATTTTCTTCGGGGTAAGTTTACTGTTACCAAACAATAAAGTTGTATAATTCTTAAACTTTTAACACCTTACCTACAGTCGGCTTTGCTAATGCAAAGCCGATTTTTTTATTCATATACTTCTTTCGCCTACTTTTACCAAATTCTAAATGATACTGTTGATTGAAAGACATCTCTTTTAATTGCTCAGAGGTCTTAAAAAAATGTATATATGCTTTATTCAATGACTGGCTATGGTCGCTCAGAACAAACAATCGGTGAAAAAACTTTCTTAGTGGAACTTCGATCGCTCAATGGAAAACAATTCGATTTAAGAATGCAATTGCCACCTCTATTAAAACCTTTTGAATTTGATTTACGATCTATTATCAATGAAGGACTTGAAAGAGGAAGTGTGGAGTGTTTTATAACTATCAAACAAAATGGTGTTGCAAAGCCCGTAAGCATCAATACCGAGCTCCTAAAAGCCTACTATCTATCTGTTAGTCAAATTGCAGATGAATTGAAAGCAGATACACAACAAATTCTCGCCTCCATACTTAGATTGCCTGAGATAGTAGTTAACTCTACCGAAATTTTGGAGGATACAGAATGGGAACAGTTCAAATTAGTATTGAAAGAAGCAATTGCCGACCTAAATGTTCATCGATTAGATGAAGGGAAATCGATAGAAGAGGATATGTTGCTTAGATTAAAAAATATCGAAACACAAAGTGAGGCAATTGTAGTGCTAGAACCTAACCGTCGTCAAAAGGTGAAGGACAACTTAGTTAAGCTTTTGGAAGAAAGGGTCGGAAAAGAAAATTACGATTCAAATAGGTTGGAACAGGAACTGATTTATTATATCGAAAGGATTGATATCAGCGAAGAACAAGTAAGATTGAAGAATCATATCAATTATTTCAAATCCATTTTAGCAGAGAAAGATAAGAGTAAAGGTAAAAAACTTTCCTTCCTTCTGCAGGAATTTGGTAGAGAAATCAATACAACAGGTTCAAAAGCTTATGACTCTGAAATTCAGAAATGTGTGGTATTGATGAAAGATGAAATGGAAAAGGCAAAGGAACAAGTGCTGAATGTACTTTAATAGTGGTTAGTTTTTAGTGGTTAGTTATTAGTTGTAAGTTAAACAGGATAAAATAAGAAAATATTTTTAGATTTTATTGAAATATGACGGAAAAAGTTTTTTTTCCACTAACCACTAACCACTAACCACTAACCACTAACCACTAACCACTAACCACTAACCACTAACCACTAACCACTAACCACTAACCACTAACCACTAACCACTAACCACTAACCACTAA
>CANCKV010000545.1 GCA_947378615.1 Chitinophagaceae bacterium
ATGTTGAAATGGAAGTTCATGCCGACATCAACACTAATCCTGCCTTCAAGAGCAACGATTCACTAAAGGAAGCAATGGGCTACATTCTTGGGATGGGATTTGCGTTTAAGGCAAAACCAGATGCATTTGCTAGTAGCTGCTGTGCTGATAAGATGGTAAACTAAGCATCAGGAAAAGGTTATTGTAAACGTTGTACCTACTCCTTCTTTGCTATCCACTTCTATTGTTCCATTTAAAGCCGTTATTTGTGAATGGATAAGATATAAACCGAGTCCATTGCTTTCAGGGTGTTCGTGAAAGCGTTGATGCAATCCAAATATTCTTTCCTTAACCTTATTCATATCCATTCCTATCCCATTATCATTAAAGATAAGTTTTGTTTTTCCTTCAGTTGTTTTCTCTGTTTTTATCTTTATAATTGGTCTCCTATCAGGATGTGCATATTTAATTGAGTTTGTCAATAAATTATCAAAAATACTTTCTAAATATTGTTCATTGAAAATTACAGTGTGTGCCAAAGAAAAATCTTTTTCCAATTTTGCACCACTATTTTGTAGGATAGCAATTATTGAATTAGTTGCTTTTTCAAGTTGTTCTTCAAAATACAACTCTTTTGTTGCTATATTTTTTCTATCCTTTATAAACAATATTCTTGTCAAATCATTTACGGTATCATTCAGTTGATGGGTTGATTCTTTAAAAATGTTAATCAACTTCCTCGTTCTTTCATCTTCAATCTTTCTTTCATCTAACAATCTGCTTATTGACACTAGGTTAGTCAGTGGGGACCGCAGGTTATGCGTAGTGATATAGCCAAATTGTTTTAATTCAGTAATATTATCAGATAGCTCTTTTAATAAGGCTTCCCGTTCTATTGCTGCCTTTAATTCTTTTGTCACATCTCTTTGCACAGATACCCAATGTGTAAACCAACCCTTTTCATTAGCAACAGGTGTAATCCGAAGATTTACCCAAAACTCTTCTCCATTTTTTCTTTTATTGCAAACGGTAGCCTCACATACCTCCCATTTCTCAATGGAAACTCTAAGTTTGTCTAATTCTTTTCTGTCAGTTTTATCGGATTGCAACATTCTTGGAGTTTTTCCTATTGCTTCTTCGGCAGAATATCCTGTCGTTCTTGTAAATTCATCGTTTACGTAAAGTATCTTAGGACCAGGTAAATCGAATGGTTCAGCTTCTGTAATGATGACTACATCATTAGTATTGACTACTACCGATTCTAGCAGTCTCAATCTATTCTCTTCTGCCTTCTGCTTGGTAATATCCTGCATTGCCCCAACTAATCTTATTACAGCCCCTCTTTCATCTTTTACACAGAATCCTCGGTCTAAAACATCTGCATAATTACCGTCTGCCTTTTTTAGCTTGTATTCAAAATCCCAATTGTCTATTGTCCCTTCGAGAATTTCAGTTCTGATACAACGTATCCTTTCCTTATCTTCAGGGTAAATATTTTGAAGCCTACTATTATTTGTAAACCTCTCTAAACCATTTACAGGATAACCAAATATGTTTGTGTAGTTTTTTGATAAATAAAAAGTGTCTTCAATTATATCAGCCTCCCATATCACCTCAGATGTTGCAATCATTGCATTTTCATAACGCTCATTACTCTTTATCAGTGCTACTTCCGCTTGCTTTCTTTGGGTAATGTCAATTATCGAAGTAAAACTCAATTCTTCATTATCGTATTCGAAAACTGTTGTTCTAACTTCTACATCAATTAATGAATTATCTTTTCTAATTACTTTTGAAAAATTTGCATCTATATCTCCATTTTTCAAATCATTCCATCTTGCTGCCCAATTTTCAGGAGAACGACGGGGGGAAATATCAAAAACAGTTAAATTTTGATATTCTTCACGTGTATAACCAAGTAGTTCACATGCTTTATCATTAAAATCATAGACACTGCCATCTTTCCTAACAGAGTGTAAAGGAATTGCAGCATTTCTGAAAGCATAATCAACTATTTTGAGCTTTCTTTCCGTCTTGTTCTTTTCTGTAATATCAATAAAGGAAGTACACATTAACTCAATATCCCCATATTTAATTTTATTTGTCTGAATTTCTACATCAATTAATTTATTATCCTTACTAGTTATAGTTGCAAATCTTGCTTTGAAGAAACCTACAGGAATTGAGCTCCATCTCTCTTGGAATATTTCTGGAGAAAGATTTTTGTCAATATCAAATATTTTCAAAGAAATATATTCCTCTTTACTATAGCCAACTAAGTTTAAGGCAGCGTAATTGCAATCAATAAGTTCACCCCCTTCTTTTATGAAGTGCATTGGAGTTGGCGTACTTCTAAAGGCAAAGTCAACGAGTTTTAAGGCTTCCTCCGTTTTATTTTTTTCGGTGATATCAATAAATGAGGCACATATTAACTCTAAATCCCCATGCTGAACTTTATTTGCCCTAATTTCGACATCTATTAATCCTTTATCTTTCTTAGTGAATCGGTATTGCATGACTTTCCTAGAATCCTTAGTCAGTGAGTTCCAAATTGTACTAAATATTTCAGGGTTAATGCATTGATTGATATCTAATAGATTTCTCTGTAAATATTCTTCTTTTGTATATCCTAAAGCATCACAAGCGGACTGATTGCAATCCAATATTTCCCCCTTTATATTAAAAAAGTGGATAGGACTCGGTGCATTTCTAAATGCAAAATCAACTAGCTTTAGTGCTTCTTCAGTTTTTTGCTTTTCAGAAATATCATTAATAAAGGCACAATTTAATTCTGTTCCTTCAAAATTAATTAATTCGCTTTTAATTTGTATGTCTATGATTGAACCATCTTTTTTCTTTAGCTTTGAATAAACTAATCTTGAACCTACATTCTTTAAACTCTCCCATCTATCCTTCCATATACTTTGTGTGATAAGTGGATTAATGTCAAAAAGACTTAGCTTCTTAAATTCTTCACGGGTATATCCTACCAAATTGCACAAAGCATCATTAAATTCATAGGTACTTCCATTGCTTTGAACAAAATGAATTGCTGTAGTTGCATTGACAAAAGAATAATCCATCAATCTCAATCGAGCATCTCTCAACTTATTATCCGTAATATCTTCTAAATAGGCAATGACCGTTTTGTGATCATCAGTCCGATTATCTGCTAATTTCCCAAAAATTCGTATCCATTGTGTCTTTTCAGAACTGATATATCGATATTCAATTTCCCAACCATCTGCTTGATTAATTTCAAGAATTGAATTTCTTAA
>CANCKV010000546.1 GCA_947378615.1 Chitinophagaceae bacterium
AACCCCCGCTTGTTCAGCGAGGGTTTGTATATAATTAAATAATAGTTTATTTAAATCGATTACACCCCTCGCAATACCCTTGATACTTTGCAGTACAAAAGACCGAAATGTTATTAATATGTAATTCTGTGCGTAGCATGTATTTAAAATTTGTGTTGCAAAAATGAGGAAAATAAATTAATTAACAAAATATTTTGTTTTTATTTTTCATTAATCCCAGTTTTGATACAAAATCGACTAATTATTTATAGCCAAAAGCATGGCTTTAATTCACCATATTCGTATTATGCTTTAAGACTGTTGGCGTTTATAAATATCGAACATTCTTGTCAAAACACTTCCTAAGCTATCATTCGTAATAGAGCTGTAAAATCTGAAATAATTCTAAAATATTCGGACATTAGTAAAACAATATCAGAAAAAAGCAATCAGTTGGTGAACCTCGTACATTCATCATTTTCATTAGTATGATTTACTTGCTTGGAAAAGATTGTAAAATTTAATTATATCGAAAAACTATGAAAAAGAGAAGCCGACCTTATATTTAAAAAAAGTAAAATCAGAACATTGGAGTAAAAACATTATTTACTATACTTTTACACACTTCTATAAGGTATAGGAATTAGTGACTCAAAATGAAATTAACACAAGAACAAATCGACATCATCAAATCTAAAGGGAATATCAAGATTAATGCGGTTGCAGGTTCGGGTAAGACGACTACAATTATTGAGTATGCCAAAACACGACCAAAGAATAGCCGAATTTTATACCTCGCTTTTAATAAATCGGTCAAACTAGAAGCTGAGAAAAAATTTAGAGTTAAAAAACTTTCAAATGTTCAAGTTGAAACGGCACATTCCTTAGCCTTTAGGCATATCGTCATGGGAAGCCTCTACAAAATTAAAAATGAATATAAAACAAATGAAATTGCTGAATTGCTTGGCTTACAGGGTAACGGAGAAAAACATGCTGAGTATATTGTGGCAAACCACATCAATAAATTTATAGCCTATTTCTGTAATAGTGATAAGAAAAATATAAAGGATTTAAACTATTTAGACATTGTTACAGAAACAAAAGCTCAAAATTTTGTTCGTAAATTCTATCCATATATAGAAAAACAAACAAGACTCTTGTTGGCAAAAATGGATAAAGGAGAAATTGATATTATCCATGATTTTTATTTAAAGAAATTTCAATTATCTAATCCAATTTTACCTTACGATTATATTCTTTTTGATGAAGGTCAGGACGCTTCACCCGCAATGCTAGATATATTCTTGAAACAAAAAGCCATTAAAGTCATTGTAGGGGATACACATCAGCAAATATATGGTTGGCGGTTTGCGGTAAATTCACTTGAAAAGGTTGATTATAAAACATATTTTCTCTCTACTAGCTTTCGTTTTGGTCAGGATATAGCCAATCTTGCCATGCGAATATTGCATTGGAAAACACATATTAGTGATTATAAACCGATGATTATTAAGGGAGCAGGAGAACAAAAGCCATTGAAAGTCGAAGATAAAAGGAAAGTAGGAAAGGTTTCGAAAACAAAAGCCGTACTAGCTAGAACAAATCTAGGGTTACTGTTACTTGCAATAGAATATGTGACGGAAAAGAAAAAGGTGAATCAGATATATTTTGAGGGCAATATTAGTTCTTATACTTATGCTGATGAAGGTGCATCACTATATGATGTAATGAATTTATATTATGACAAGCATCATTTAATTCGAGATAAAATGATTGCTTCGATGAAAGACATTGACGAATTGAAAGATTATATCGAAAAAACTGAAGATGTTCAGTTGGGAATGATGTTAGAGATTGTGAAAAAGTATGGAGACGAGATACCTGATATTATTAAAGCTATTAAAGATAAGCATGTAAATAAGGATGAAAAGGAAAAGGCCGAGATTGTATTTTCTACGATTCACCGTTGCAAGGGTATGGAATATGATGCGATACATTTGGCAGAGGATTTTATTACAGAGAAAAAGATAAAGGCTGCTGAAGATAAGGAGGATGAAATGTCAGATTCGAGTGTATCGTGGTTAAATGAAGAAATAAATTTGTTGTACGTGGCAGTTACTCGAGCAAAGAGTCAGATACATATTCCTGCTTCTTTAATGCCCGAATCATTTCCTGCTTCGCCACAGATACATTTAATCAATATCCCACCTGCAAAAGAAGTGGTTGCTGAAATGAAAAGCACTGTTAATACTAAAAAGGATACGCTGAAGGCCTATAGTCCTTGGACAGCGGAAGAAGATATGGAACTAACTCAAATGTTTTGCAATGGGATAAATCCAAATACTATTTCTAATCATTTCAACAGAACAAGAGGTGCGATAAGTGCAAGAATAAAAAAACTTGAATTGAAAGATATTTATGGTTAGACTTTTGGATAGAAGTTAAAAAGTAAAAGATAAGAAAAACAGCTGTATTGTTTATAAATACATGTTTTCTTCGAGAAAATCTTTGTGTATCTGTAAAATCGCCTATTAAAAATAAAAATAGTATCTATAAAAAAGCCCCTAAACTAATACAGTTTAGAGGCTTCTTATATTTATAAATCAAATTCTATAAAGTCTTCAAAACATCATTCATGTTTCTAACAGCAGCTGCGCTCTTATCAAAAGCAGCTTGTTCTGTTTCGTTCAATTTGTAATCCAAAATCTTTTCAATACCATTCTTTCCAATGATAACTGGAACACCCAAACAAATGTCTGATTGACCATATTCGCCATCAAGGGCTACGCAACAAGCAAATAATTTCTTTTCGTCACGTACAATAGCCTCAACCAAAGCAGCACCGGCAGCGCCTGGAGCATACCAAGCAGAAGTTCCGATTAATTTAGTAAGTGTAGCACCACCAACCATTGTATCGGCAACAATCTTTTGTTGTTGTTCTACTGTTAAGAAATCAGTTACAGGAGCACTATTCCAAGTTGCATAACGAATTAAAGGAATCATAGTAGTATCACCGTGACCACCAATAACAATTGCATTCAAATCGGAAGGATTTGCACCTAAAGCCTCACTCAAATAGCATTTAAAACGAGCACTATCTAAAATACCACCCATTCCAATGATTTTGTTCTTTGCCAAACCTGTGCTCTGCAAAGCAAGGTAAGTCATCGTATCCATTGGATTAGAGATAACAACAATGATTGCATCTGGAGAATACTTCAATACATTTTCTGCAACACTCTTTACAATGTTTGCATTTGTACCAATCAACTCTTCA
>CANCKV010000547.1 GCA_947378615.1 Chitinophagaceae bacterium
TAAGTTTAAGTTCTTGAATAAAGTTTTTAGATTATTATCGCTTCCAAACATTAAAATATAAAAAGGTCTATTCCCACTGTACTTTTTTCCATTTCCATTTTGATTTTCAATATTATAAATCCCTGCAAATTGTGAATTAAACTTCAAAATTGCAAACCCTAAATTTTCTTTTAATAAATGTCTTCTAAATATCACTTTCAAAGTAGCCTTTGAAGCATCCAAACTATTAGGATGATTTTCTGAAGAAAATATACAATCAGTAATTATAATACTCACATTATCTGATAAATTTCTATTCAGAGCACTATCAATCATATTTGGTAATATAGTGTTTTCAATTGGACATGACCCAGTCTTAAAATCACTAGGTTTTAAATTTTTTATAAACCAAAGCAAGCTTGGATTATTAGGCAATACATGCTGTTTTGGGCAAACACTTTTTGTTATAAAAAAAAGATTCAAAGAGTCAGTAAATGTTGGAGAAAATGAGCTTAATAGATTATAAAGTGTTCCTTTATAACCACTATTTGGATAATTTAAATATCCGTTCATGCTTGCTGAATTATCCAAAAAGATATTGAAACTAATTCTATGCTGATTCGTGTTGATATAAGTAGAATCCTGATTGATTACATAATTATTGTTTCCTGTTTTACTCTTACAAGATATAATAAATAATAGCAAGAAGAGGCATTTTATAAGAAAAACTAACCTGATTTTCATCTTTGATATTTATTTTATTGTTGAATCTTTTACTAAATGATTGATAGTAGAACTAATTTGTTCAAGTCCATTTTTCAAATCCTTTCCAAATTCCTTCATTCCTTGCTTAATTCTTAACGCATAATATTTGCCTTTTAAATCATTAATCTTTGAATTCTGTTCCTCTGTTAAATTGTTTTTGTACTTATCATATTCTAGTTCACTTAAGTTTTTAAACTCATTATCAGCATCCTGCCAATCCTTTTCATTATAAGAGATACCCTTATTCTCAACTTTGTCAATGAAATGATTGAAATTGCTTAAATAATGGTTACGTTGATACGACTCACAAGAAAATAGCGTGAGTAAGAAAAAAAGAATAATGGCAAATAAAAAAGACCTGAACATCATTTTAAAAGTATAAGGTTAATTTTGAATATATTTAGACTTATAAAATTGAATTGATTTTAACTACAATATTAAAAGACAAAGCACTTAACAAACAAAAGTTTGTTTGTTTATCGAACACTTGTGTTTTCAAAAATAGGGATTAATTCAACATATTTGATTAATAGTATTTTATTTTTCTTTACACTTCTCAAATAATGATTAAAAAGTTCAAAGCTTTAATCAATTATTCTGCAACTTTAATTCAATTTGTTCAACGTCATAAAAAAAGAAATTATTTTAATTTTCTTAATTTGAGAACATTTTTAAACAAGTACAAAGATATTTTACATATTTAAAATAAGACTGATTTATGTCAACTTATCGAATGAGTGTTATCAATGAAAGAATAGTTTGTTTTTGCCATCAATACTATTTTGTTTTCTTGTATTACAGCCAATAATTTTTGTGCAGTAGTTTAGTCTTGTACATAGATATTTTTACACTTATTTAGATGTCATTTGCTACCTTTTCCCACACCAGCTCCTCACTCACCCTTTTGCTACATTCTTTGCTGCTACCGAAAGAGTGTCACCTGTGGCTTCTCTAAAGTAATAACAAACATTATAAAAGCTGTATTGGAAAAAGAACAATTAATTTAAGACGATGATATTCCAAAAGCAGGCTTGCTTACGGAAGTGAATCAATCTTCGCTTCTTAATTCTAAAATCTTAAAATCCTATAAATCCTAATTCAGACATCCTCCTTCGCAACACCCCTTCAGGGGACGGGGGCTCAAATCCTAAAATCCAGATTCAGACATTCTTCACTGTCTTGCCGTAGGCTTCTCATCGCAATAATGCCGTTTATTTTCAGTCAGATGCCTACGGCATGACAAACAATAACGCGTCCTAATCCTAAAATCTCTAAATCCTACAAATCCTAATTCAGACATCCTCATTCGCAACACCCCTTCAGGGGACGGGGGCTAAAATCCTAATTCAGACATCCTCCTTCGCAACACCCCTTCAGGGAAATGTCATTAATTTAAGGAACGACTGTCAGGTTGAGGCAATAATTAGAGTTTCACAAGTTTTTTTGAGATGACATTATGCACCCCAACTTCTTCATTGTCTTCGCGTAAATTCGAATGGTTCATCAAGCGCACTAGAAAAAAAATGGGAGGAAGTAGCGAATTAAAAGATGTCATAAGCAGCTTGTCGAAACCGGGATAATTCAAGGTTCACTCCCTCTTTCCACGCCTTCGACAGGCTCAGTCTGACACCCTAATTTTCGATTAGTCCGCTTAACTTATTGACAATGCCCTTTAGGAGACGGTGGCTTATCTCAATTTTTTAAAACTACTATTTGCTACCAATGATTTCATTTGTGTAATAGCGGTACTGTTCAATTGCTTAATTCTTTCTCCCTGTTCCACCCCTTGATGAATGAGTAGGGCATTGATACTTTCCATATTTGACAACACTACTAATTGTTCAATTTGGGCAGCATCCCTAATATTTCCTTCTTTGTTTGGATTTGCATCCCTCCATTCTTTTGCTGTAATTCCAAACAGTGCCACATTTAGCATGTCAGCTTCATTGGCATAAACATAGCCAATCTGTTGTTTTGTCAATTCCTTAGGTATCAAGTTTTCTTTAATAGCATCAGTATGTATGGTGTAGTTTACCTTAGCAAGTGTACGCTGAAGATTCCAAGATAGGTTCAACCGTTCGTTTTCATCTTCCTTTAGTCGTTGAAATTCTTTGATGATATAAAGTTTGAATTCTATCGAAATCCATGATGCAAATTCAAAAGCAATATCCTTGTGTGCATAAGTGCCACCATATCTTCCAGATTTTGAGATAATACCGATAGCTCCCGTAGTTTCAATCCATTTTTTAGGGGTCATCACAAAGCTGTTTAGACCAGCCTGTTTTCTAAACCCCTCGAATTCGAGGGGTTTAAAATCTGTATTGTACATTGTCTCCCAAAATCCAAGTAGCTCAATAGTATTTCGATTCCGAAGCCAATTTTGTATAATGGCATCTGTGTTTGATATGTCCTTATATCTTGCAATATCTGTTAGTGATAAATAGTCCTGTGCTGAACTGAGTATGCCAATAGATGTATCCTTTACAATTATCGTTTTATTTG
>CANCKV010000548.1 GCA_947378615.1 Chitinophagaceae bacterium
CTAGAGGCTGCAATTGACTATGATTCTTTTAATAAGTTAGAAGACAGAACGCAAATGACTAGCGGATTGCTATCGTATTACGCAGCTTGCCCTGTGCCAGAAATTGCAAATTAATTTTACCATGTGGCCATTAAATTTCATCAGGTAACATGGGTATGCTGAATGATTATGAAGCATGTTGGAAAGAAGTGTTTGCATGGGTGGAAGCCACAAAAATGGTGCATACACTTGCCTACAACCGAATGGGGTGTATTGGGCATAAAAATTTAGAAGTTAGGGGAGTTGCAGAAAATGCAGTAATTAAGATAGTATAAAGCCTTAAATAAAAGAGATAAATACTATATTACTACTCAAAGAGTCTTAACCACAAGGAGCACAAAGGGTTTCAAAAGATTTCTATTATCATTTAGAAGCTGTTTGAGTTAATTGCCTCTAAAGTATTCGTTTGGCTAAAACCCATCATCGTTTGTGAGCAAATCATACACCTGAATATAAGCCTCATTCAGGTGAAAATATTCCCCCAACCAAGTGAATGAACTTTCCATTCAGGTAAATATATCTACCAACCAAGAGGATGAATGACAGATTTGAGTACTAAAACAGTGTTGTCGAAAGCTAAAATGTTTGATAGCAAAGGGTTTCGTGTATGTGGGATGATGAAGGTGTGGTTAGTGATTTATTTAATTAAACGTTATAAAATATGAATTACAGTAGTTTTTTGGCAGCGCTATTTAGTCTTTGTATAATACCCAACAAAGGTATTACTCAAGTTGATAAATCTTCCTTGTATAAAAATGGGTGGATTGATTTTAATAAGAATGGAAAGAAAGACATTTTTGAAGACCCTAATCAACCCGTGGAGAAGCGGGTAGCAGATTTGCTTTCGCAAATGTCATTGGATGAAAAGACTTGCCAATTGGCTACTCTTTATGGATATGGACGTGTATTGAAGGACGATCAACCTACCCCTGAATGGAAAAAAAGTATTTGGAAGGATGGTATTTGTAATATTGACGAGGAATTGACTTCTTGTAATGGTAAACCAACTTCAATTACCAAATATTCATTTCCGTACAGTCGACATGCCGAAGCGATAAATAACGTTCAAAAATGGTTTATAGAAGAGACCCGCATGGGTATTCCTGTAGATTTTACAAATGAAGGTATTCATGGCCTAGAGAATGAAAAAGCAACAGCACTTCCTGCTCCTATTGCAATGGGTTGTGCTTGGGATAAAAAATTGATTTTAAAAGCAGGTCACATTGTTGGGAGAGAGGCAAAAGCTTTGGGATATACGAACGTTTATACCCCAATTCTTGATGTTTCTCGTGACCCACGATGGGGGCGAGTAGTAGAGACTTATGGGGAAGATCCTTTTTTGATTGCAGAGTTAGGCAAACAAATGGTTTTGGGCGTTCAAAGTGAGGGTGTTGCATCAACTTTAAAACATTATTGTGCCTACAGTGTGCCAAATGGGGGGCGTGATGGTAATGCACGAACCGATCCACATATCGCACCTCGCGAATTATTTAACCTCTACCTCTATCCCTACGAGAGAATAATTAGTGAAGCACACCCAATGGGGGTTATGAGCAGTTATAATGATTGGGATGGGATGCCTATTACGGGTAGCTATTATTTCTTGACACAATTACTAAGAGAGAAATTTGGTTTTGATGGTTATATTGTGAGTGATAGTGATGCTGTAGAATTTCTTTTTACCAAGCACCATGTAGCTAAGGATTCTGCCGATGCTGTTCGATTATCCTTAGACGCAGGCTTAGACGTTCGTACCAATTTTGAACAACCAGAAACTTTTATTTTACCCGCCCGCAAATTAGTCAAAGAAGGAAAGTTAGGTATCAATATTATTGATAAGCGAGTTGGGGAAGTATTGGCTGTGAAATTTCGTTTAGGTTTGTTTGATCACCCGTATGTGATGAATCCGAAGAAGGCAGATACCGTAGTTTATAATGATGACGCAAAGGCTTTCTCAAAAGAAATTTCAAGGAAAGTATTAGTTCTATTAAAAAATGAAAATAACCTTCTTCCGTTAGATAAAAGAAATACTAAAAGCATACTAGTGACAGGACCACTTGCAGATGACAGACAAACGTCTATCAGCCGGTATGGTCCATACAATGTGAAGATTGTTTCGGTATTAGAAGGCTTAAAGAATTATTTAGGAAACACTGTAAATGTACAGTATGCAAAAGGTTGTGAATCTTATGACAAAGACTGGCCAGAGAGTGAATTATTCCCTACGCCAATCACCGTTGAGGAGCAAAAGGGAATAGATGAAGCCGTTGAAAAGGCAAAGATGTCGGACGTGGTGATTGCAGTAGTTGGAGAAACCGAGGATCAATTTGGAGAAAGCAGAAGCCGTACTAATTTAGATTTAACAGGTCGTCAGTTGCAGTTGTTGCAAGCATTATATGCAATCGGTAAACCTGTAATTGCTGTATTGATTAACGGACAGCCCATGACAATTAATTTGCCTAATAAATATTTGCCTGCCATCATTGAGGCTTGGTGTCCCGGGGCTGAGGGTGGAAATGCAATAGCTGAAACCATATTTGGAGAATACAATCCTGGTGGGAAATTATCTATGACCTTTCCTAAGTCGGTTGGACAAATTGAATATTGTTTTCCTTTCAAACCAGGGGCACATGCAGGGCAGTCTGGAGATGGGCCAAATGGTTTTGGTAAGACCAATGTTTTTGGGGCATTGTATCCTTTTGGATATGGATTGAGTTACACAACTTTTAAATATGGCAATTTGAAGGTTACGCCTGAGAAGCAAAAGACTACAGGTAATATTGAAGTGTCAGTTGATGTAACTAATACTGGAAAAAGGAAAGGGGATGAAGTGGTGCAATTATATTTTAAACAAGAAACAAGCAGTATCACTGTTTACGAAACTCAATTGAGGGGATTTGAAAGGGTTACGTTAGAACCTAGGGAAACCAAGACGGTATGTTTTGCCTTAAAGCCCAGAGATATTGCCATCTTGGATAAGGATATGAATCCAATTGTAGAAAAGGGAACTTATCAAGCATTGATTGGAAGTTCAAGCGAAGATATTAGGGTTAGGAAAAATTTTGAGATTGAATAGGGGCATGAAAATAATCTCAAATTACGCAACAGGACTCTACTACAAGTTTCAACTTGAAAATTTTAATCCATAGGTGTGTAGTTGGATGTGATAAAATTACCCGAATCGTGTGAATTCACGAAGTTTAT
>CANCKV010000549.1 GCA_947378615.1 Chitinophagaceae bacterium
AGTAGTGAAATAACTAGTCCTAAAGCAGTTCGATTTGGTTGGAAAAATGTTCCCGTCAATAATTTTTTTAATAAGGATGGACTACCTGCATCTCCCTTTAGGACAGATGTGGATTAGTAAACTGAACTTAAGTATGAAGTAATTAGCTATTTAAAACAGGAAATTGATTTTGTGAAAAAATATAGTCTATATAATGGTTTGACTTTACTTTTTTTGGTCGTTTATTTGGCTAAAGGTTTTGCTATAGTCAAACCAAATAGTCTTTTCTCAAATAATATGGTATTGCAACGGGGTGTTTCGGTTCCAATTTGGGGCACTGCCAATGAAGGAGAAAAGGTTACTGTAGAATTTAATGGTCAAAAAGTAACTGCCGTAGCTAAGGATGGAAAATGGAAGTTGAATTTAAAGGCTTTGAAGGCGAATAATAAGCCACAAACAATGATAATTACAGGAGAAAACACCATCAAGATTGAAAACATCTTGGTGGGTGAAGTGTGGGTTTGTAGTGGTCAAAGTAATATGGGAATGTCGATGACATCTGCTTTACCAAAACCAATTTTTAATGTAAAAGAGGAAATTTCTGCAGCCAATTACCCTGAAATTCGTCAATTTCATGTGCCATTTAACGCAAGTGAAACATTAGTTGAAGACGCTAATTCAAAATGGGTGATTTGTGATACCGTTTCTATTAAGCATTTCACGGCAGTGGGATATTTTTTCGCTAGAGACCTTTATAAGCACCTGAATGTCCCTATCGGTATCCTATTATCTTCAGTAGGAGGAACGCCTGCACAGGATTGGACAAGAAGAGAAACCCTTGAGGCAAATCCCGAATTAAAAGTTTTGGTGGATGAACACGACAAGGCACTTCAAAGGTATCCTGCTGCTTTGGAAAAATTCAATAAAAATAAAGAACAATTAATGAGTAAATGGGTAGCCGACACACTTGCTGCTTTTAATGCTAATAAGCCAATGCCAAATAAACCTATTGCTCCTCGCAATGTGCATGAAGGTGCAGGTGGTTTGTATAACGGCATGATTAATCCCCTAATTCCGTATGCAATTAAGGGGGTGATTTGGTATCAGGGAGAGGCTAACAGAACAAATTCCAAGCAATATAGTACCTTGTTCCCTACCATGATTAATGATTGGAGAAAGACTTGGAATCAAGGGGAATATCCTTTTCTCTACGTACAAATTGCTCCTTACAAGGATATGACGCCTGAAATAAGGGAGGCTCAATTGCTTACTTTGGATAAAGTTTCAAATGTAGCAATGACTGTAATTACCGATTGTGGCGATTCTGTTACAGTACATCCTACTTACAAGCAACCTGTAGGATATCGTCTTCATTTGGCTGCAAGGGCGTTGGCGTACAATGAAAAGATTGAGTATTCAGGTCCACTGTATAAGGGATTTGAAGTGAAAGGTAATACCATAGAAATTTCATTTACCCATGTAGGAAAGGGATTGTTTTCGAAGGATGGTAATTTAACAGGGTTCACAATTGCAGGTGATGATAAGAAATTTGCACCTGCAAAAGCAGTCATTAAAGGGGATAAGATAATAGTGTCGAGTAGTGATGTGGCAAAGCCTACAGCTGTAAGATTTGGTTGGAATAATAATCCTATCAATAACTTTTTTAATAAGGATGGATTGCCTGCATCCCCTTTTAGGACTGATGTTGATTAAAGAGTTCTTTTTCTTTAAAAGTATTGTTCCATTCTCTATGATTATTAGAGTAGTAATGTAAGAGAATATAGCATTCTCTTACATTATTAGAACAGTAATTAAAAGGAACGCTCCATTCTCTTAGATGATTGGAGTAGTAATGTAAGAGAATAGAGTATTCTCTTACATTACTGTTTCATTCTATTAGAATACTAGAGAAATAATGTAAGAGAAAATGAAAATAATGTCAAAGTGCTTTATTTTTAAAAAGATGATTTTGTAAATATTCTCAAGTTGAAAGAATGTTTTGGCAAAGAAATGCATTTAACATTTTTCAAGTAATACAACTTCCTAAAAGCATTCAGCTTTCGGGAAGTTTTAATTTTATTGTTAACTAAATTTATGATGAAAAGGATTCTACTCTCTGCAATTGTTGTTTCAGTTTTTCAGTTTGGGTTCAGCCAATCTGCTACTTTTTCTTTCCCAAAAGAGCCTATCAGGAAAGAAATATGTTTGAATGGATTATGGTCTTTTACGAGTAATAACGATAAACTACAAACCCAAATTCAGGTGCCAAGTTGTTACACAAATGTATGGGGTGGCAAGTGGGGGAAACCTTATTGGGATGCCTTCAACTATCCTAGAAAATGGACAAAAGGTGCATTATATGAAAAGGATTTGGTAGTAACCGATGAACTCAAACAAAAGAATCTACGATTACATGTAGATGGGTGCTTTCAAAACTATTCAGTACTCTTTGAAGGAAAAACCTTCGATACCATTCATGATGGCTATAGTGCAAGGAATTTTGATTTGGGAAAAAATATTGCCGTAGGAAAACACGCTTTAAAAATCAGAGTGGAGGATGAAGGAACAAGATTAAGTGGGGGAGAAAGTATGCAGAGTAGGGGTATTTGGGATGACATTTCCTTACTTGCGTTGCCAACTATTTTCGTTGAACAAGGCGTTGTGGTGAGAACTTCTTTCGCCAATAAAAACATAGAATGTGATGTGCCAATTAATAATACAACCGATACCAAACAGACTTTTGTTATTAAATATTTCATCACCGATTCATTAGGAAAAGTAGTGAAAACCATTGATGGAGGAACTCAAACCCTCGAACCTATGGCCATTAAAACCATTGCCATAAATTCTGCTTGGGAAAATCCACATTTATGGTTTCCTCATGACCCTTATTTATATCATTTCAACACCGTTTTATATACTAAAGAAGGAAAAGTTATTGATTGGCAAAAAGAAAGATTTGGCTTTCGAGAAATTACGTGGGGCGATGCAAAACTATATATGAATGGCAGGCAATTATTGTTGCGTGGTCATGGCGAACATTATTTGGGTGATATTCAGGCATCGAGAGAATATTTCAAGACTTGGTTTACAGAGTTGAAGAAGATGGGAGTCAACTTCATGCGTTTGCATGTTTACCCAAAACATAAGATATTATATGACGTAGCGGATGAAGTAGGTTTCTTATTAGAGGCTGAACCTGCTTTTCACTTTAAGGTAGCAGCCGACACTGCCTTTGCCGAAAAGCATTTGGGCGATATGATG
>CANCKV010000550.1 GCA_947378615.1 Chitinophagaceae bacterium
GATAATTGCCGCATGACAAAGTTCATACATCATCTTTTTTCTTACATGCATATCTGCTACTACCTGTAATTCAGTAAGCGATTTATGTCCTACTTCCCACTGTACCAATACTTCTGGAATTACCCCGACGACATGCCCTCCTCCTTCTAAAACACTGTTTGCGATAGTTCCCATCAAACCCACGTTTCCACCGCCATAAATAAGTTTAAACTTTCTTGACACCATCCAATAACCAACTTCGGCAGCATGTTTCTGAAACAAAGGATTATTACCTGACTTACTCCCACAAAAAACAGCGATACTATTATTCATTCATCATTTTTTTCAAATATATAAGATATCAGTTAATGACACAAAGGAAAGTAAAAACCCAAGAACTACAATAATGAGATTAGGAATTGGCTTTGGATTAAAACCTGAGAATGAAATGTTTGTGAATAACTCTCTTTTCCTGATAAACAATGTTGAATAAGAAATGTACCAAGTTCATATTCCTTAATCGTTTTATTATATGCTTCTGAATGAGAACTATAAACACCTATGACAATTTCGTCTTTAATAACAATGAAATTGCCATTATACTTTTCGACTAAATCTTATTGGTGCTTTAGATAATATGAAAAATCTTTTTCTAACATTATAGTATTTGTAATGCAATAATACTTCTTAATTGACATAATTAATATTTCACTTTACTTCTCCTCTATTTTCTAAAACCGCTTTTACAATTGTTCCATCTTAATGCTTATGCCTAAAATCAGGATTATAATGAAAGTATAATCTAAAAACTTTATCCTTATCATATTGATATCCTGTAGATTTTTCTTGGTCAATAAGCATATATCCGATATCAAAAACCAATTCCTTCGTTATCGACTCCCTAAAACCAATAAATGCCCTGTTTTGATCAAAAGTATTATAGACGATTGCACTGCCCAATTGTAAATAGATTTCTTCTGACAAAATGATACTAGGCAAATAAGTTTTTGAGGTCAACGGAATTATAGCACTAACAAGATACCGAAGTCTATCACTGAACACATAACTATTTGTTGCTGAATCATGAACTACAGATTGCTGCCACCGTTCTTCATTCCTAAAGCGGTTTGTAATTGCTACGCTTTTAAAAGTTGAATTAATGAGGATTTGCTGATATAGTCTATTTTCGTTGACATAAGAATGCCATCCTTCAGTTGCAGGAACGGTCCATTGATGTGCATAGCCAAATAACAGGACGGTATTTTCATTGTACCAATAATTTACGCCCACATTAGCCGCAGAATAAAGTGTACTTTGGTAAAATTGATTTGAACGATAGTTCGCATCATAATAAATGCCCCATTTATCATTCAATCTCATCGTTCCATTCATACCAATCCATGATTGCGGGCGGATTGTCACTTGTTTTGTTTTCAACTGAGCATTACTATGATTGAAAGCATAGAAAGACAAAAGAAAAAAAATAGCAAAGTGGTGGTTACTTCTCATTTTTTTCAAATTATTTTTAATTTTATATTCTTAATTTTAAATTCTTGACCCAAAACACACTCAATCAAATACTAACTTTAGTTATCAATCAATTACTAAGAATTATCAATTAATTAAAGTTGCTAAATTAGCAATGCAGTTGATAAAAACAAAAAACTCAAAATATATTCGGGGAATATTAAAATGGGAACGTTTTCAACTGCAAATATTTATTCTGAACTCCGTAATTATTTATAAAAAGGCAGAAAACCTCTCTCAAATAACCATAAAAAAATATTAACATAATATACAACTCCTCCCCTTTTAAGCTCAATTTATTTACATTGCACCCCCAAAGTAAAAAAGATGAAGAAACACAACTTTAATTCAGGCCCTTCTATCTTGCCGCAAAGCGTTTTGCAGCAATCATCTGAAGCAGTAATTGAATTTAATAATACAGGATTATCTATACTTGAAATTGGTCATCGTACTCCTTTCTTTGTAGAAGTAATTGAAGAAGCACGCTCTTTAGTAAAGGAATTGATGCAATTAGATGATAGCTACGAAGTATTGTTTTTGCATGGAGGAGCTACTACTCAGTTTATGCAAGTACCTATGAACCTATTAGATACTAACGAAACTGCAGCCTATTGTGATGATGGAATTTGGGGAACAAAAGCTTATAAGGAAGCATCCTTGTTTGGAAACGTGAAAGTAGTAGCATCTTCTAAGGACAAAGGCTATACCTATATAAATAAAGATTTTGAAGTTCCTTCCGATGCTAAGTATTTACATATCACTACCAATAATACGGTAGAAGGAACACAATACCACACAATTCCAAATGTTTCGGTACCACTAATAGCCGATATGAGTAGCGATATTTTTAGTCGTCAAATGGACTTTAGTAAATTTTCACTTATCTATGCAGGTGCACAAAAGAATATGGGTGCTGCAGGTGTGAATGTATTGGTAGTGAAAAAAGATATTTTAGGAACGATTACCCGTCCTATTCCAAATATCATGGATTATCGTAAGCATATCGAGGCAGGTTCATTGATGAATACGCCGCCTGTTTTTGCAGTTTATGTTGCCTTATTGACATTGAGATGGATAAAAGAAAGTGGAGGATTGGCAGAAATGGAGAGAAGCAGCATTGAGAAGAGTAATTTACTCTATCATACAATTGATACACTTCCACAATTCAATTGCAAAATTGCAGTTGAGGACAGAAGCCGTATGAATGCAGTGTTTTTCATGGATGATACAAACAAGGAAGCAGAATTCCTTGACCTATGTAAGAAAGAAGGAATGGTCGGCGTAAAAGGCTACCGCACTGTAGGAGGCATCAGGGTGAGTATGTATAATGCATTACCATTAGAAAGTGTGGTGGCATTTACTGATTTGATGAAAAGGTTTGCTAGTTGTTAGTGGTTAGTTATTAGTTGTTAGTTGTTAGTTGTTAGAAAAAAAGTCTTTTTTTAGATAACACACTTTAGAATAAACTAATCACTAACAACTAACCACTAATAACTAACCACTAATAACTAATCACTAACATCTAACCACTAATAACTAACATGTAACCACTAACAACTAATAACTAAGATTATGAGCAATATTAAACCGTTCAAAGCGTTACGACCACAGGTACAGATAGCTAAAGAAGTGGCTAGTCGTCCTTACGATGTATTGAATAGTGCAGAGGCACGAATTGAGGTACAGGGAAAACCTTATTCTTTTTTGCATATTACAAAGAGTGAGGTGAGTTTGCC
>CANCKV010000551.1 GCA_947378615.1 Chitinophagaceae bacterium
TGCTTATTATTTAAAGTACCAAAATCGTCGTCCCGAATATTTAGGAGCTATTTGGAATGTTATCAACTGGACAAAAGTTGCTGAACGTTTCGCTGCTGCTAAGTAGTAGTTGTCAAATAATTTAGTTTTCTTAATACCAAATATTAAAAAGAGGCACAAGAATTTTTCTTTGTGCCTCTTTTTAATATTATAAGTTATTAGAAAATCTATAAACAAAAACAGGTGCTATTCCAAAATAAAGAATAGCACCTGTTTTACTTATGTATATTATTAAGATTATCTAGACAATGGAGTCTCTGAATTTTTATCCATTTTAATACCAGAATAACCATCCATTCCCATTTCAGGAAGATCCAAACCATATAATTCCACTTCTGGAGATACACGGTTGCCTTTAAAAATCAAACCTAATAACAAAAATAATAACCATCCACTTAATCCAACGAAAATGATATTAGTCAATACACCTATTGCTTCAGCTATAAATTGACCAGATCCACCACCGTAGAAAAGTCCAGTTACGTTGCCTTTAATACCATTAAGTCCATCTCCATACATACCATCGGCAAAAAGTCCTAGTGACAATACACCCCAAATACCATTCGCACCATGTACTGCAATTGCACCAACAGGATCATCAATTTTTAATTTTCTTTCAACGAAAAGTGTAACTTCTACTACAATGATTCCAGCAACTAAACCAATAATCATTCCTCCAAAAGGAGTAACAAAAGCACAAGGAGCTGTGATAGCAACTAGACCAGCTAACAATCCATTACACATCATACTTACATCTGGTTTAGAACCTCTAACATTCCAAATCCATAATGTAGAAGCAAAAGCACCCGCACAAGAAGCGAAAAGAGTATTAAATGCGACAACAGTAAAACGCAAGTCAGTGCCAGCAAAAGTAGAACCTGAGTTGAAACCAAACCAACCAAAAGCAAGTACAAGTGTACCCAAAACAGCCATTGGAATATTATGTCCAGGAATAGCATTTGCAGAACCATCCTTGTTATATTTACCAATTCTAGGGCCAATCATTTTTGCACCAACAAAAGCCAAAACACCACCTGTCAGATGCACAACAGAAGAACCTGCAAAATCTAGATGACCATGACCCAAACCAAAGTTAGTTCCCAATTGTGCTAACCAACCACCTCCCCAAACCCAGTTACCATAGAGTGGGTAAATAATTCCACCTATTAATACACCGGAAAGAGCAAAGGAGGCAAACTTCCATCTTTCGGCCATTGCACCAGTAGGAATGGTAGCAGCAGCATCCATAAATACCATTTGGAACACAAAGAAACCAAGAACACCTACATCATAGATACCATTCATGCAAAAGCCTTTTGTGCCAAATAATCCAAAAGCATGACCAAAAAGATTAATAGAAACCTCCTGATTTAGACCATCAAACCCTCCAATAGCAGATAAAGGACCAACACCACCAAACATAAGAGCGAAACCACAGATAAAAAATCCCATCGCTCCTGCAGGATAAACCCAAAGATTCATACCCATCGTATGAGCTACGTTTTTAGCTCTAGTAAGACCTGTTTCTACCAATGCAAAACCTGCTTGCATGAAAAATACTAGAAATCCAGTAACTAACAACCAAACTAAGTTGATAGAAACTTTATTGTGACCATCTGCATTACCAACAGTTGTTACTGCGGTAGCCAACTTATTTACTGAATTACTAAGGGCAGCGATAGAAGTATCTTTCGATTTTGATAATGAATCAACCACTTTAGGAGTTGCAGCATCAATATCACTAAATACACCTGTTGCTGAACCATTAGGATCGGGAGTTTTAGTAGTTGATTGTGCGTTTGAGCCAAATGCTATTACCGAAAGCATTGCTACTAGTATAAATATTTTTAATTTGCCTATCATAATATTATTTTTTACTGTTAATTAAATTTGTTAAGAAATTGGTTAACTGTTTGTATCACTCGGACCAGCAGTAGAAGCTTCACCTCTTGCCCCTGTTCTGATTCTTACAGACTCTTCGATATTATAAGTGAAAATCATTCCATCACCTAATTCACCCGTAAAAGCTGCTTTCTCAATACAACTAATTGTTTTCTCCACATTTACATCTTTAAGGACAATAGATATAAATATTCTTGGTACATACTGAGTGTCGTAAACCGTTCCACGATAGTTGTGGTGGTTTTTAAGGTGCTCATTACCTATACCGGAAGCCTCCCAGTATGAAAAGAAATCAATTCCAGATTCTTTTAACGCAGTCTTGACATCTTCAAACTTTGATGTCCTTACAATTGCTTCAATTTTTTTCATAATTACTATTTTATTTGAATAAAAACATTGATTTAATCACTCTAACAACAGATTAATTATATATAACAGTACAAATTTATGATTCATATCAATGTAATGCAATCTTTTTTATAAATATATTTTTTTTTAATACATTTAATATCTTCTTATTTAAACTTATTTTGAATTAAATTCTTTAAATAATAAGGGTTGATTAACTAAAAAAAAGAGGGTAATAGGTTCAATTCTTTGCGTGAAATGAAGTTGTAATGTATACTAGTAGATAACATTTCGTAATGAAAAGAAAGGGTAAACTCAGATAGGTGTACATAGAAATCACTTAGTTTAGTTTATTTTCTTGCATTTTATCGAAACGAAAGCCATAGGGAAATGCTTCTATGTAGCGTTAGAAACGCCATAATTAAATTAGTTCAAGAGTATCCTCAATTGGCACATATAATGGTATGGTTTATATTATTACTGTTTTTGGGGTATCTTAATGATTGTAATTCTTCAGCTAGGATGACGTAGTAAGGGTTCATGCAAGAACACTCTAATTTTTGAAACGTATCTTACAATCTTTATTATTCCTGTGCTAGTGGGGATAATGCTCGATAACCTCGATTTTTGATGAGTATTTTACAATCTATACATGTACTATGCAGGTGGATATAATTCACTTTTTGCTTAATTGATATTAGTTTTTCAGAACACAAACACTTCAGTACACTGCCATTAAATACGCTCTAAGATAAAATTACCATCAATCCCTAGCTTTTGATGAACTGCCTTTAGAAACGTAAGGTCTGGCTTTCTTTTACCATTCATTATTTGTGATAGCTTAGGTGCATCAATACCTAACATGGTTGCAAGACCAACTCTATTAATCTTTTTCTCAAACATCTTTAATTCAACCATATCGGCAATGGTTTTTGGCATTGGAA
>CANCKV010000552.1 GCA_947378615.1 Chitinophagaceae bacterium
TGCGCCAAATAATTATTACGTAATGTATTTGTGAGTGATGGATCGGTAATGCTTGGAACATATTTTATGGCAAGATTTGCCCTTGCTATTGTGGTATATAAATTAGTCCAATCTGTAGATAAAGTTAATGCTGTAAGGCCATTATAGGAAAGGCTCACTTGTGCCTCTCCTGTTCCTGCTGCCTTTAAATTGTCGGATCGTGCATCTCCCCATTCGATGAAAGCACTTGAAAAAGTCTTTTGAAGGCCACTGTATATAGCTGCATTACCAAACTTTGCATCATTTGCTGTTTTCCAAAATTGCTCATAAGGAAGTTCAGAAAGAGGCTGTTGATTCAGCATTTTATTACATCCCGTTAAAATGAATGAAAAGAAAATAAAAAAATATAAACAAAAGAGTCTCATTATCAATAATTTTTATCTTTAAAAAGCAACATTAATTCCAAAACCCAATTCACGACTATGAGGATATTTACCTGAATCTATGCCGGGAGTTAATACATTTCCAAATGCCAACTCAGGGTCATATCCTTTATACCTTGTCCAAACGAATAAATTATTTCCATATCCAAAAACAGAAAGACTACTAATCTTATATCTAGAAAGCAATTTGGAATTAATCATATAAGTTAAACGGGCGTTCCGAAGCCTTATAAAGGTAGCATCTTCAAAATATAAGCTACTCCCCTCCCTCCCATTTTCAAGACCTGTATTTACAACACTAGAAGGATAAATGGCTTGATCCCCTTGCTTTACCCACGCTCCATGAATATAATCAGGTTCGGGTGTGGTTCCTACAGTAACATTACCATTCAAAGATTGACGGATATCATTATAAATCGTTCCGCCCCAACTTATATACACATTAAATGAAAAAATAAATTGCTTGTAATTAATCTGATTACTTAATCCTGCTGTCCATTTTGGGATGGCATTACCCAAAGTTACCCTGTCCTTATCATCTATTGAACTATCTTTTACCGTATTCTGCCAAATCATATCCCCTCCCTTTTCTGGAATTCCATTTACACACAATTGATGTACAGCATCGTTGTATGGCTTACCATTTAGCGTATATCCTGCAAATACATTGTTATTAAAAACAGGGGTTAATCGATCCCAATTTTGGGTGTAGGCATTCGATTCATCGTAGGCATATACACCTAGTGCTTTATATCCGTAGAAATCACCAATGTGCCCTCCCTCAGAAACCTTCCAAATATTCGGGGTTCCAGGTAATAAGTCTGTTCCTGCATATAATTTATTCACCCTATTGAAATTGAAAGACATATTATAGGATATAGTCCAATTGAAATCCTTCTTCTTGATAGGAAAAGCAGTAATCATATATTCGATTCCACTGTTTCTAACCTCACCAACATTCACTTTTACAGAACTATATCCTGTAGTAGCAGGTAGAGGCGCTGTGTATAATAAATTTCTAGTAGTCTTATTATAATAATCAAGAAAAAGGGTAAGATTTCCATTTAGGAAAGTCAAATCGGTTCCTATATTCAATTGAGTCGTAGATTCCCAACTTAAATTTGGATTACCTTTTGTTGGTAAGGTCGAAATACCTGAAATGCCATTATAATAGGAAGTACCAAGACTATATCGTGTAAATTGATCATAATAACCAATATTATCATTGCCAGTAAGTCCATAACTAACCCTTAATTTTCCATCATTCAAGTATTTCTTTGCTCCTTCCATATAAGACTCTTCAGAAAACCGCCAAGCAAAAGAAGCGGAAGGAAATACGCCCCACCTATTTTTTGCTGCAAAGACTGAAGAAGCATCTGTTCGTACGGTGGTATTGAAAATATACCTTCCTAAATAAGAATAACCAACTCTTCCAAACACTGAATTTGCAAAGTTTTTTGATTCTGAAAAAGTTGAAGGGTATTTAAGTGTAGCGGAATTGATATTTAAAATATTCTCAGAAACTAGATTGATACCTGATACATAAAGTGAATTATTATACCGTTGATCAGCACTTACCCCGACTGTTGCTGTCAAATTACTTAATCTAGCAAACTGCTTTATATAATTCAAATAAGACTGCACCTGCCAATAAGTTTTTAAACCAGTTGTGTAATTCAACTGATTGCTTTGAGGATTTGCTGTACTTATCGAATAGGGTGCGAAATAAAGGTTATTAGAATTAGTTGAAACAATATTTCCATCAATAGAGAACTTTAAATCTTTTGAAATCCGATAGTTAATACTATTTGACAAAGAAAAATCATAGACTGTATAGTTGTTCTTTTCCTCAAGCAATTGCAGTACTGGATTTACAACCCCTCCCGATTGAAGTGGAGTTGCTAAACTTCCATTCGCCAAATAAATCCGGTAGTATGCAGGCCTTGATAAGGCACTTGCAATAATAGAAGTATCCCGAATTCTATTTTCTACTCGATACGAACCTTGAATCCTTGTAGTCATTGTCAGATTTTCATTGGGTTTGTATTCTATATTAAACCGTCCCCTTGTAATATTAGACCAACTATTAATAAGAATACCTTCCACATTTTGTATCCCAACACTCCCATAATAGTTCAGATTTTTACTTCCACCACCACTTAAACTCAGGTCAACCTGATTTTTAACTCCTTGTTTAGTCATTAAGGATTGATAATCGTTATCCGCATTATTAGCAGGATTAAGAGAATCATTCACTTCTACAGGTGTATTAAAACTTGAAATTGCTCGTATTTTGTCTAATAATCGCCTGTCTGCTGATGTAGCTTGCGGTAACCTTCTTATAAGATTATTAAAACCAGTCACTTCATGTAGGTCTATCCTAACTTTAGATTCTTTACCTTTTTTTGTAGTAATTAAAATGACACCATTTGCAGAACGTGAACCATAGATTGCAGCCGAAGCCGCATCTTTTAATATTTCGATTGATTCAATATCAGCAGGATTTATGCCATCAATATTAGCCCCTTGTACTCCATCAACTACATATAATGGATCAGCACCACCTTCGAATGTTGAAGTGCCTCTAATTCGTATAGAACTTGAAGCACCCGGCCTTCCAGATTCGGAAGCGATCTGTACACCCGCTGCCTGTCCCTGCAATGCATCAAAAACATCAACTGGCGCACGTTCAGTAATTTGTTTGGCACTAACAGATGATATTGCTCCCGTAACATCCCGTTTCTTTTGTGTACCGTAGCCAATTACAATGACTTCATCTAGGTTTTGTGGAATAGGTTTCAATTTTATA
>CANCKV010000553.1 GCA_947378615.1 Chitinophagaceae bacterium
ATAATGTGGCGAATAAATATGGAGGCGCATCTGCAATTTATCGTACAGGAAATTTTGCAGATAGGGGTAATAAGGTTAGATATAATTATATTCATGAAAGTCCGCTTAGTGGTGGAGTATCAGAAGATAATTGGGGCTCGGGCGATAGCATATATTATAACATCATTGCGAATACTTATTTGGGCACAAACAATAATGGAGGGTATGCCGATGTTTTTGCAAATACTATCTCTGTGAATAATGTACCCGCTCATTCGAGTGCTGTTGAAAAAGATACCACTGCCAATTACAAAAAGTTTTATGCTGCTCTGCAAACCGCTTATAACGGGAGTGCCGCCTATCGGGCAGCCTATCCTGATGCGGCAGCAATGCTCGACACGGTTAATAAGGCAAATAAGGCATTCAATTCATTACAGTGGAATCAATTCAATTGCAATGTGTTAATCAATAACTCATTAGTTTTTGGAGGTATTAAAGACACGGCTTTTTTCAATACAAATGGCACACAAAAAACGAGTGCTACTCTTGCTACCGCTACCGCCTTCAAAAATTATGGCACGGTTGTGCATGATAATGTTAAGATAAATGGACGACTCGTAAATCCAATTTCTCCCTTCCGAATAGATAGTCTAAAGGGTGTTTCTGCTTTCAACAAAACCTGTGGAAAGGATTGGCATCTCAACAGAATTGGCTTATACTTAGATGAATTCAGAACAGGCATTGATAGTAATTTTACAAAGGATGTCAGTCCAAAGATTACATGGCAAAAGAATAGTATCAATAAGGATACTGCTCTAGTAAGTGCAATCATCGTTAATCCGAATATATCGAATTGCATTTCTTCCGTTCAGTTTTATTTAGATAGTATAGCTGTAAAGCCATTTAGTATTACAAAGACAAATATTTCTTTTGATACCATTCTATTCAAGGCTGTCTTTGCAAGCATTCCTGTAGGCAGTCATTCAGTAAAATTGACTATTTGTGATTCCCCTAATTGGAAATATAATTCCGGATTAGATACTTTTTCTATCAATAAAATATTGCCAATTGAGTTGACAACTCTTTATGGCGTAGAAAATGGCTGTAACGTCAATCTTCGTTGGAACACAAAAAGTAAAAGCAATTTTATTGGTTATGAAGTACAGCAAAGTGTTGAAGGCACAACTTTTGAGTCGATAAAAACTATTTTACCAAAAGAAGGAGAAGGAAATAATGAATACTACTTTACTTTAAACCAATCTCAGACGCCTAGGTCGTATTACCGTTTAAAAATAACTGATATTGGAGGAGAGGCACACTACAGTAATATTATACAGTTGAATTGCAAAGAAATAGAATTGCTGTCAGTTTATCCAAATCCTGCAAATCAATTATTGCAAGTTCACATTGCAAATAGTAAGTTTTTTCAAAATGGACACATTGAATTGTTAGATGTTAATGGAAAAGTAGTTTATAATCAAAATTTTTCTAGGCTACAAAACAATAATGATATTCAAATTAATTTGAATGGTTTGGCTATTGGAAATTACTTATTGTTGTTAAAGAACTCCCATGGAATATTTTCAAAGAAAATAGTGATGATTCAAAAATAAGGGAGTATTAAAAGAAAAAAGTGGGGGGAAGACATATCAATTACTAACAAAAAATTACACACTAAATGAATAAAAAGTTTATTCAATCAATAAGGTAATCTGAATTCTTCATTGGCGAATGACTATTTCTTGTAGGTACGTTAATAAATTCATTAATACTGTACTTTGCACTCCAAGATTTAATATTAAGTGTGACTAACTTGATTAATTTCGTTTGATTTTCACAAACAAATTTTTAGATACTCATGAAGTTCAATCAATATAAAGAGTTGTTGCAGGAGGTAAAACTCAAGATACAGCATGCACAAATAAGGACTGTAATGGCTGCAAACAGTCAGATGCTATTATTGTATTGGCAATTGGGTAATTATATTTTGGCTAATCAACAAACAAATGGTTGGGGAGCGAAAATTATCCCGCAGTTATCCCTTGATTTAAAACGTGCCTTTCCAACAATCAAGGGTTTCTCTTCTAGAAATCTATTGTATATGAAACAATTTGCAGAATCCTATCCCTATTCTATAATTGATGCGTTTGTGAAAATAGAGCTTCAAATAAAAGCAGATTCCAATGTTTCTCAACACTTATTTGTTCAATTATTGCAGACAAAAAACAATCAATTTCTAATTGCGCAACAACCTGTTGCGAAATTAGAAGATACCACTCATGCAATTTCGCAGCAAGCAGTTGCGAAATTGAGGACAGAGGAAGAATCATCTTTTGAAGAGCTTTTTTTGCAATCCATTCTTGCTCGTATCAGTTGGAGTCATCATATTGTATTGATGGATAAGGAGGTTCACTTAGGTAAAAGATTCTGGTATATGTTGAATAGTTTGGAGCATGGAAATAGTCGCAATGTATTGGCAATGCAAATAGAAAGTGGGTTGTATGAGCGGCAGGTCTCTAACAAGAAGACATCCAATTTTGTCCATACATTGCCTCCTATACAATCGAATTATGCCAATTATTTATTGAAAGACCCCTATATATTTGATTTTGTTCAAGCGAAAGAAAAAGCAGATGAGCGCAATATTGAAGAGCAATTGGCAAGCCATATAACCAAATTCTTGCTTGAGTTAGGACAAGGATTTGCTTTTATTGGCAGACAGATACATTTTGAAATAGGAGGTGACGATTTTTATGCTGATTTGTTATTTTACCATACCCGTTTACATTGTTATGTGGTGGTAGAATTGAAGGCAAGACCCTTTGAGCCAGGTGATGCGAGCCAATTGAACTTCTATGTAAATGTGGTAAATGATAAATTGAAAGTTACAAAGGATAATGACACTATTGGGTTATTACTTTGCAAAGGCAAAAATGAGGTAATTGCTGAATACGCCTTAAAAGGTTACAATAATGCGATTGGTATATCTGATTATCAGATAAGCAAGGCGATACCAGAAGAATTAAAGTCGTTGCTACCACAAGTGGAAGACATTGAAAATGAATTTAAAGAAAAAGTTTAATATGAGAAAAAACGTTTGGTTGTGCATGGTAATCATGTTGACAATGAGTTATCAATTGATGGCACAAAATGATAGTGCAAAGAATAAGTTGTATGCCTTTCAGAATACCGCACTTTCTTTTGAACAAAGGGCAGCTGATTTGGTCACACACCTTA
>CANCKV010000554.1 GCA_947378615.1 Chitinophagaceae bacterium
AACAATAACGAAAGCAACATTAACTGTAACTGCAGAAGATAAAACAAAAGTATACGGATCAGCAAATCCGGCATTAACAGTTAGTTATTCTGGCTTTAAAGGAACAGATGCTGCAACAAGTTTATCTACTGCTGCAACTGCAAGCACAACAGCCACTACAACTAGTGCTGTTGGAACCTATGCTATCACTGCGTCAGGTGGTGTTTCAAGTAATTATGATTTTGTATATGTTGCAGGTACCTTAACAATTACCAAAGCAACATTAACTGTAACTGCAGAAGATAAAACAAAAGTATACGGATCTTCAAATCCAGCATTAACAGTTAGTTATTCTGGCTTCAAAGGAACAGATGCTGCAACAAGTTTATCTACTGCTGCAACTGCAAGCACAATAGCCACTACAACTAGTGCTGTTGGAACCTATGCTATCACTGCGTCAGGTGGAGTTTCAAGTAATTATGATTTTGTATATGTTGCAGGTACCTTAACAATTACCAAAGCAACATTAACTGTAACTGCAGAAGATAAAACGAAAGTATACGGATCTTCAAATCCAGCATTAACAGTTACTTATTCTGGCTTTAAAGGAACAGATGCTGCAACAAGTTTATCTACTGCTGCAACTGCAAGAACAACAGCCACTACAACTAGTACTGTTGGAACCTATGCTATCACTGCGTCAGGTGGAGTTTCAAGTAATTATGATTTTGTATATGTTGCTGGTGCCTTAACAATTACCAAAGCAACTTTAACTGTTACCGCTCTGGATGCAAGCAGGTGTTATGGTTTAATAGATCCTGCTTTAACTTATATTGTTTCAGGTTATTTGAATGGAGATGCTGCAACATCAATTACAACAAAACCTACAGTAGTAAGCAATACAACAGCTAGTTCTGTAGCAGGAATATATAAAACAATTGCGTCAGGCGCAGTAGCAGCTAATTACAACTTTGTATATGTTGATGGTAAATTTACCGTGAACGCACTTCCAATTGGAACAGTAAGTTCAACAGTAGATTTTGTGTGTGATGGGTCTACTTTAACCTTAAACGCTACAGGTGGCGCTACTTATGTATGGTACAAAGGTGGTGTAGTAATTGCAAGTGCAACCAGTTCAAGTCTAGTAATTAATAGTAGTGGAGATTATAATGCAAAACTAATTAGTTCATTTGGATGTGAAGCAATGTCATCTAATACACTAACTATTAAACAATACTATGCGCCAGTTGCAGACTTCATCACCCAATATTATTGTATTAATAAGCCGGTAAACATTACGAATAAATCAACAAATACAACCGCAGGCACTGTGAAGTATTTATGGGATGATGGCGCTGGTAATACTAGTGCAGTATTAAATCCTGTCTTTACGTATAATACAACTGGCAATAAAACCATCAAATTATCTGTCATTCCAGATAATTGCCCTGCGTTGAAGAATGATATTAGTAAAGTTGTTACTATTGAATCACCTACACCTGCAATAAGAATGCCAATAGTTGATGTGCAAGCATTTGAAACGGCTACACTTCAAGCAAGAACAAGCTTTGGTGTTAGTTACGAATGGAGCCCTACTGTTTATTGGTCTACCAGTTATTTAATAGCCAATCCAACAGTTATGTTAGACAAAGAAACGCTGTTCAATATTAAAATAACAGCGGCTTCTAGTTGTGTAACTGTAGATACATTACAGGTGAGAATATTTAAGAAAAAAACAGTTTACGTGCCAAATACTTTTACTCCAAACGGTGATGGTGTGAATGATGTATTTAGAATTAATCCTGTGGGAATTAGGGATTTAAGATATTTCAGAATTTATAATCAATGGGGCACTTTAGTATTTGAAACTTCTAATATTTCTATTGGTTGGGATGGAAACTTTAAAGGTGTTAAGCAACCAATTGCTACCTACACCTGGGTAATTGATGCAGTTGATATAAATGCTCTGCCTGTAAAAGAATCAGGATCAATAACATTAATCCGTTAATAAATAATTTTAAAAGAAGAAGCATGAAAAAATACATAATTATACTTTTACTTTCCTTGTTTATTAGCGAATTAGCAATAAGTCAAGATCCATTTTTCTCGCAATACTATGAATCTCCAATGAGTTTAAACCCTGCTTTAATTGGGAACGGATTGGTTAAAGATGCACGAATTAGTATGATTACTAGAAACCAATGGTGGGGAGGGAATTCTCAACCATATTTAACAAATACTGTGAGCTTTGAAAAACGAATAGGAGAAAAGAACTTGGGAGAAGATCAATTTGTTATGGGATTAATGCTATTAAACGAAAGGTCAAACGGAGGTGTTTTGAGTAACACTTATTTTACAGGTGGGCTAAATTATCGGAATAGTTTAGACGCTGAAGGAAAGAGTGTTTTAAGCGGTGCTATTTCTGCATCTTATAGTAATAGAATGCTTGATTTAAGTCAAGCTACTTTTCAATCACAATTTGGCAGTTTTGGATTCATTCAATCGGCAAGTAATTATGATCCAATTTCAAGTTCGAGTTTAAATAACAAATACTTTGATGTGAATATTGGCTTATCTTATGAACATAAGAGTAATAAAATGGATTATGAAATAGGAAGTGCATTGTTTCATGCATCAAGGCCTAAAGAAGGTGTTGTAAATAATACCGAATATAAAATGGATCCAAGAGTAGTATTTACTTCAACTTTAAAATGGCGTCCAAGTATAACTGGGGAATGGTCTTTATCGGGTAATTACCAGATTCAATCTCAGAAACAATTGCTAACAATGGGCGTGACTTATGCTGTTTGTGTTACTGATAATACTACTCATAAAGCTATATTAGGTTTATACAATCGTTTCAATGAATCTGTTTATCCATATATTGGCATACAGTCAAATGATTTAAAATTTGGCGTGAGTTATGATATTATTACGGGTGCTGCAAAAACATCCTTAAATTCAGTTCAGAGTTTTGAAGCGTCTATGAGTTTAACTATTGGCAAGAAGAAACAAAGTTAAAATGCAGCTTTAAATATTGTGATGCCAAAGGTTAACAATGCCTTTGGCATTATCATTTCAACCCTATCGCTTATTCCTAAAAAAACTTTGAATTAAAAAAGCACAGTCTGC
The DNA here is from genome assembly GCA_947378615.1 of Chitinophagaceae bacterium. Classification (GTDB taxonomy): domain Bacteria; phylum Bacteroidota; class Bacteroidia; order Chitinophagales; family Chitinophagaceae; genus Parasediminibacterium. The sequence goes on from CANCKV010000554.1 coordinate 3,112, forward strand.
TTCTAAAATACCAAATTCTAAAATGGTTTTGGGATGAAAAGGGCCTGCTTCTTTGGTATGAAAGCGGTAGCCGTTTTTTGCATCGGAAGC
>CANCKV010000555.1 GCA_947378615.1 Chitinophagaceae bacterium
CATCTAATAAAACATTTCATTCTACTCAATTTGTAATCCTTCAAAAGTTAGGTTTCTTTGATTTGGAACAGTTTAGTCAATTGACAACTATTCAAAAGGGAGAGTTTATGGGTAAACTGCTAAATATGGATAAAGATAATGCAACAGATTATTTAGGAAATATTCGATATTCTAAAACTGAGGATAAAAATAAAAAAAGTCCTTATTCTAAAACAGCAAAGAATCAAGCGAAAGAAATTCTTAGCTTAATTAGTATTGACTTAGATTTATAAAAAAGGGGTTACCCCACTACATACCCCACTGAATTATAGTCTCCATTTTGCACTCTTAAACAAAAAAAATAAGTTTATGAGTGATTTAAATTTTACATTTCCAGTCAACGAACTGGCGTTTGCAATTGCAGAACAATTGAAACAATTATGGATGGCTCAACAGCCACAGAAGAAAGAACCAGCAATCCCTCCTCATGAGGAAAAGTATTTAACCAGAAAAGAAGCCGCAAAAAAATTAAAGGTCTCTTTGCCAACTCTACATGATTATACAAAACGTGGAATTATTAAAGGCTTTCGATTTGGTTCTCAAGTGCGATACCTTGAAAGTGATATTATGGCTGCATTAACCCAAATGAATTACAATTAAAAACCCCTTATAAAATTATGGAACAACATAAAATTACAGGGGTAGTAAATTCTGGAGAATTAACGCCCTACAAAGTTAACGAAAATACAAATACAATTGCTAATAATGATAGCATTCAGGAACTAATTGCAGAGGCTCTTGCTAATGAATGTCATTTAGAGGATTTGAATAAAGAAACAGAGCATTCAATTACAACTGATTTAAATGATTCTAAAACATCTTTATTTGAAATTCACAAGGCAAATGATGTAATCAAAATGGCACTAAGCCAGCCAGACCCTGTTCAACTTTATCCAGTCCTTATTCTTGAGAATGAATTTACTATAGTATTTGCAGATACAGGAGTAGGCAAAACCGTATTTTCCTTTCAAATGGCAATTCATATTGCCAATCTTGGATATACTGTTTTATATATGGATTTAGAACTTAGCAAAAAGCAATTTCAAAAAAGATATACAAGTGAAGATGGTAAACCTTATAATTTACCCGATAATCTTTATAGGGTGAATTTTGCTAGGTTAAATAAAGTACCAAAAGGAGTCTCTTATATAGATTATTTTTTTGATTCTATGATTGATTTAATAAAAAAGACAGGGGCAAAAGTTATATTTCTTGATAACCTTACCAAACTTGCAGCTGGGGATACTGATAGTGCAAAAGCAGCCATACCTATATTGGAACGTTTGAATGAATTAAAAGAAAGTGAAGGGTTAACAATAATTGTTTTAGAACATAATAAAAAAGTTGATACAAGCCGACCTATAGAATTAAATGACCTGCAAGGAAGTAAAATGAAAAGCAATTTGGTTGATGCTGTATTTTCAATTGGTCGCAGCGCAAAAGATAAAAATCTCCGTTATATTAAACAAGTCAAGGTTAGAGATGGTGAGACTATTTATGATACTGAAAATGTGAAAGTATGTGAACTCTCAAAAGTTAATGGCTTTTTATCATTTACAGATGTTGGTTTTGAAGACGAAAGAGAACATCTAAGGCAATTTTCTGAAAGTGAGAAAGGTGAATTAGTAGCAAACATAAAAGATATGTTAGAGAAAGATCCGACATTAAATGCTTATAAGATAGCTAAAAAATTATGCCCCGCTGAAGGCAATTTAAATAGCTTCAAGGTGAAAGTGAGTCGTATAGTGTCTAAACTTAACAACAGTAGTAACAAATAGTAACAGTAGTAACAATAGTAACAAATAGCAACAGTAGTAACAAACAGTAACAGTAGTAACAAACAGTAACAGTAGTAATAATAAATAGTAATAATAAATAGTAACACTAGTAACAAGTGTTTCAAAGTGTTACTAGTGTTATTAAATGTTACCAATATATTTAAATAATGAATAGCACAATTTACGAACATCAAGAATTACCTGCATTAAAATTTGACCCTAATAGGAAGAGGGTTAAGCAATGCCCTTGCGGTGAACCTAATACGACACATTTTGCACCTTATGTGGGATATGATGACAAAGGTTATTGTCATAAGTGTTACCGCAAATTTTTGCCTGATTTAAATATTCCTGACAATTACAATAAAAAGCAATTTATTGGAATTAATCCTAAGTTAATTGCTCCGCCCAAGCCAATTGATTACATCCCTAATGAATTATATCAAAAGCAGTTCAATAATGGCAAACATCTGTTTAAGCAAAATAACTTTATTATGTGGTTGAAAAACAAGAATAGGGGCGAATTTGCTTTTGATGATGCGACAGTTGATAAACTCATTGATTCCTATCTTTTAGGTAATTCTAGTATATCAAAATATAGTGGTTGGATATTATTTCCTTATATAGACTTTATGGGGAGGATATGTGATATTAAGGCAATGGATTATGATAGAGTGACGGGTAAGCGAATAAAAGAACCTGATTCAAGATGTAAGTTTATGGGAAAAGAAATATTAAATAATTGGAATGCAAACCTAACTAAGTGTTTTTATGGGGAACATTTATTACGTGGGAATACAAAGCCTGTTTATATATTTGAGAGTGAAGCTACAGCGACCTATGCAGCTGCTTTCTTTCCTGATTGTGTATGTTTAGCTACTGGAGGGATAAACGGCTGCAAATGGACTGAAAAGAGCAAAATCAATGTTTTAACAGGGCATAAGGTTATTTTATACCCTGATATTGATGCTCATGAAGATTGGGAGATAAAAGCACAAATATTAAGAGATTTCGGTTTAGATGTAAAAGTTTCTCAATTTATTGTAGAAATAGCTAAAAGTTATGCGATAAAACAAAGAATTGATTATAGTGAATTAGTGGCACAAAAATTTGATTTAAGGGATATATTAAAATTCAAGTCCTTAACTGAATATCATAATACTGCTCAAGTAATTGTTCCAGAAATAAATCATTTACAGCGATTAAAAGAACAGGCAATTCAACAATATAATAAATACTTCTCAGGGAAACGCTTATTGGAAACAAAGAAATCTTACTTAGAAAGTTGGTTTGAGGATATGAAATCTTTTTTTAATGAATTGGGCATTACAAAAGAGCAATTTCTAGCATATTAATTTAGATTTATACAATACTAATTATTTA
>CANCKV010000556.1 GCA_947378615.1 Chitinophagaceae bacterium
AACTATGGTTCACAATTATTAGTAACAGCATCAATGGCTCCAATTGAATTTGCTAATAATCCAGGTGGCTTTAATTACAGGGAATACTGCTCTTTCAAACATATTTATTATCAAGGCTTTCTTTCTGTCAAAGACTTTAAATTGCTAAATACAACTAAATCAGTACTGTTATTTCAAATTATTTATCATGCTAGAGCAAACATTTTATCTATTCTTCGTAAATATATTCCTAATCCTATTCAACGAAGTGTAGCTGAGGCATTATTGATTGGTTACCGAAATGATCTAGATAAGGAATTAGTTCGTGCCTACAGTAATACAGGTGTCATTCATATCATTGTAATTGCTGGTTTGCATTTGGGAATGATTTACACACTTCTTCTCCTTTTATTTAATCCCTTTAAAAACAGAAAATGGTGCAAAACTGTAAAACCTATATTTATATTCTTAGTCCTTTGGGGATTCTGCCTCTTAACAGGTGCTAACACACCGATTCTTCGCTCTACCATTATGTTTTCATTTATTTTAATTGGTGAGTTAATTGGAAAAAAAGCAAACACTTTTAATAGCCTTGCGTTATCTGCATTTTGTATCCTTCTGATAGATCCATTTAGTTTATTTGATGCAGGTTTTCAGTTTAGTTATGCCGCTGTTCTTAGCATTGTCCTATTCTCTGAATATATTCATAGATGGATATATCTTCAAAATAAGATACTTCATTTTATTTGGAATATTTGTGCCGTAACTATTTCGGCTCAAATACTCACTCTACCGCTTGTCATTTATTATTTCCATCGCATACCAACTTTATTTGTTGTCACTAATATACTTGCAGTTCCTCTCGCAGGTCTTATTCTATACAGTGAAATATTCCTTGTACTCATTTCATTTTTACCACTATTTGCTGGGATACTTGGAAAGGTAATTGAACAGTTGATTTGGGGAATGAATGGCTTTATTTCCAATATCAATTCACTACCTTTTTCTGGTTGGAAAAGTCTTCAACTTTCTGTCATAGAAGTCATATTTCTTTATGGGTTCCTATTTGGAATATCATTATGGATGATACAAAAAAGTTATCGACCCTTTTTGGTTGCCCTCATTTCTTTACTATTCTTTGTATTTATCCGATGTATTGATTTTATAAAAAAAGAACGGAAACAACAAATTATTGTGTATAATATTGATAGACATAGTGCCATAGATTTAATTGATGGTCGTTCTTTTTTATTTATTGGGGATAGTCTTTTGCGAGATAACGGATTCCTAAAAGACTTTCATTTAGTTCCTGCACGCATTCTAAACAGAACAACTATTAGAAATGAACTTATTGGCATTTCTTTTTACAATAACATAGTTACTTCCAATAAAAAAACTCTCTTAATAATTGATAAAGGAATTGATTCTAATATAAAGTTTGGTTCAAAACCTAATCTCGATGCAATTATTTTAACAAACAATGCCACTGTTAGCCTCAAATATCTGCAAACTATCTTCAATTGTCACAATTATGTATGGGATGCTAGTAATTCTAAAACTAGAAGAATGAATTGGAAAAAAGAAGCAGACAGCCTTTCATTACCCTATTATTCTGTTGCTGATAAGGGGGGATTCATTATGAATTTATGACAAAATAGAATCCTTTTTTTTTAATGATTCAACCAAATCAAAGGGTTTCTTACAGGTAAATTACGTACGACTTCTTCCACATTTGGAAAATGATTTAAATGACTCCATGAAACAAAAAGTTCCTTTTCGTGAAATGCTTTGTATCCAAATAATAAAAAAGGTTGTGCTACAGGCCAATCATTCCAATACATCACATCGGGTTTCAATTTCCAAAGAAATTTATCTTCCACAAAAGGAGCCATAAACTTTACTGCCTTCTTTATATTCCGTCCATCAAGCAAGGTGAATTCCCATAAATTATCTTCTTGAGTTGATAATTCCTGACAGATTGTAGTCATTGCATCTACGTTAAACAAGGAATATCCATAAGGTTTTGTACGTTTCATTTCTAAAGGAAAACTGCCATCCTTATCCAACTGATTAGGCAGCAATACTGTTTTAAATCTATTAGTGCAATATTCTATCAATGTCTTATTATTTGTAAATTTTGCAAATACTGCCACCTGCATTACCCAACAAGTTCCATGATTGTTTTTAGCTTCCCTTTCTTCAATACCATTCTGATGAGTCGTGACCCAATCAAGATAGTTGGAAAACCATTGTTTTGTTTTTATTAAAATCTGTTTATTCATTACCTTCGAATTTGCCATCGCTTCTACCCCCTTCACTACTTCCAACATCTGAATCATGTCTATTATCCCTATTCCTCTTCCCGTCGCTCTTCCTTTAATGGCTTGTGCATATAATAAGGATGGATTCATTAGGGTAGCAGTATCCACAAACCAAGCATTCAGGTGCTGTAGGGCGTGCTTAACATATATTTCTTTGTGTGTCAATAAATAGGCGGAAGAAAGCAAGCCCATGATTTTACTAAATCTAATTATTGCATTTCTGCTGTCATTAAAATTATTGGGATTACTCATGCCATCTCTTTGAATAAAGGGGGAATCAGGACTAATTGGATTAGGCCACCAATAATCTCCTTCCGAATAATAGTCGTGAATACCACCTGCCGACCTTTTGCAATAAGAAGAAGTGATAGTAATTGGCTTTTCCATTAATGCTTCATTAGCCTTTTTCAAGATACTATCTTTAAGAATTGCTGCACATTTTAAAAAAACAGAATCACTCGCAAAACTTGTGAATGAAGTCAGCGTAATTATTAAAAAGAAAAGGAAAAATTTATTCTTCATAAACAGATTTGCAAACAATTAAAGAGTCAAAGTTAGCTGTAAGTAAATATTCTCGGATAGTTTATGGAATAATAAAAAACAAAGCCCCTGAATTTTACTTCAAGGGCTTTACTTTTATTTGTCAAATGAAAATGGTCAATTATCTAAAACCAACTTCCTATAAACACATCATTGACGGTTTTAATTCCTTTCAATCTTTTTGCACGTCCCACATGCTTTATCTTTTGAACAATTAATGTAATTCCCATTAATAATAAGAATACAATAGTAACAGGTGGAATTCCCATCATGCTAATCCATCTGCCACCATACATTTTCCTCATCGGACGACGTAACCTTTCTGCAATCAAATACATACTAGGTACAATAATCAATG
>CANCKV010000557.1 GCA_947378615.1 Chitinophagaceae bacterium
GTTGGACTTTAGAAATGATAGACTTAAACAATCCATGTGCAGGCGCAGAAAACTGGAGCGCTTCTACTGCAAGTATTGGCGGCACTCCTGGAAAGATTAATAGTATTGATGCAATCAACTTGGATTTATCAGATCCCGAATTACTTAGAGCATATGCAATTGACAGTTTACAAGTAATGTTGGTTTTTAACGAACCGCTTGATAGCGCGGAGGCTGCAATGTCAAGTCGTTATTTCGTTAATAATGCAATTGGTTATCCTTTAAAGGTAACCGTTATACAACCCATTTTTAATACTGTGCAATTGCAACTAAAATATCCAATTCAAAAAGGAATAATTTATGAAATAGCAGTAGATGGGATAAAAGACTGTATTGGCAATGTAATCGAAAATAAAAACAAATCTAAGTTTGCATTATTTCAACAGTTAGACAGCTTTGATATTATTATCAATGAAATTTTATTTAATCCCGATTTTGATGGTGTAGATTATGTTGAAGTAGTAAACAGAAGTAACAAACCACTCAACTTAAAAAATCTTTACATTGCTAATGCTGATTTTTATGGTCACGTTGATAATATTACAAAAGTATCAGAAAAAGATATTTTATTTTTTCCTGGAGAATATTTGTTGATAACAGAGAATGCTTATGTAATTAAAAGAGATTTTTTTACACCTTTTCCAGAAAGGATTCTACAATTAAATAGCCTTCCTTCAATGAATGATGATAAAGGAACTTTATTTCTTTTAAATGATAATGGAAAAATTATTGATCAGCTATCATATCAATCGGATTGGCATTTTAAATTATTAAATAATGTAGAAGCTGTTTCTCTTGAACGAATTATTATCAATGCACCAACACAAAATAAAGAAAACTGGCATAGCGCAGCTACTAGTGTGGGTTATGGAACTCCTACATATAAAAATTCTCAAAACAATATTAGCGCTTTTAATAACGAACAGAATATTATAATTGATCCTTTATCAATCAGTCCAAATAATGACGGGTTAAACGATTTCTTGAAGATTAACTATTCCTTTAAAACACCTGGATATGTAGCTAACATTAATGTTTTTGATCAGCGTGGAAGATTTGTTAGAAGTGTAGCCAATAATGCAGTTTGTGGAATATCAGGCTTTTTTACTTGGGATGGATTGAATCAAAATGGACAACAATTACCAACAGGTATTTATATTATCTGTTCTGATTCGTTTAATTTAAAAGGGGAAATTAAAAAATGTAAAAATGCAATTGTGTTGAAGCAATAATTGTTTTATTCTTCTATTTTGTCAGGCTTGTTTTCCAGTATACGTAGAATTAAAAGATAGCCACCAAAGGCACTGGCCAAAGCGAACAAGCCTAATCCCATTAGATTATTCATATCAAAACCAAAAAGAGCTATAGAGATTATTGCACCTAAAAACTCAAATCCAATCCACGACAATATGGTGTAGATTTTCCATCGGTTTTGTGAAAGACCTTTTTGATGGGCTATACCACCAATTTTTTTGCAAAGAAAAAAAAGACTAAAAATCTCAAGCATACTTATACTAGATCAATATCAAAGTTTACCAATTGCACAAACTGATTGATTCTATCATCTATCTCAGCTTTGGTTAATTCCTTCATTCTATCTGGACCAAATTTTTCAACACAAAAACTAGCTAATGCGCTTCCTACGATAATAGCTCTTTTCATGTTATCAAAACTTATATCTTCTGTTTTAGCAAGGTATCCAATAAATCCTCCAGCGAAAGTATCTCCTGCACCTGTTGGATCAAACACCTCTTCCAAAGGTAAAGCTGGTGCAAAAAATACATGTTGTTCATGAAACAACAAGGCCCCATGTTCTCCCTTTTTTATAATTAAATATTTTGGACCCATATTCATAATTACACGAGCCGCTTTTACCAACGAAAACTCTCCACTTAACTGACGTGCTTCGCTATCGTTAACCATTAACACATCCACTTTTTTCAAAACTTCTTTTAAGTCATCCAATGCAATGTCCATCCAAAAATTCATCGTGTCCATTACAATTAATTTGGGTCTTGTCTTCATTTGATTAATTACACTCAACTGAAGTTTCGGCATCAAATTACCTAACATTAAAAATGGCGACCCTTGATATTGTTCAGGCACAATTGGATTAAAATCTGCCAATACATTTAAATCAGTTACTAAGGTATCTCTGGTGTTCATATCCAAATGATATTTTCCACTCCAGAAAAAAGACTTTTTATCAGGAACAACTTCTACACCCTCCAATTCAACACCTCTGTTTTTTAATGCATCAATTTCAGCTGCTGGAAAATCATTTCCAATGATAGAAATTTGATAAATGGGTTGAACATAATTGCTTGCTGCATAAGCCACATAAGTAGCAGATCCGCCCACAATTTTATCTACTTTTCCAAAAGGTGTTTCAATGGCATCAAAAGCCATGGTGCCTACAGTAATTAACGACATGATAATAAAGTTTGAAAAATATTGAAATATAGCGACGCAAAAGTAATGTAATATTTTTGCTTCAAACAAATGAAATCTAACTTTTGAAATTTTCTAATCTGCCTTTCTGTAAAAATGAAAAAACTCCTCCGGTAGAGTAAATTTTAATATTCAAGGCCTGAATTATTAAAAAGAGTTAATTTTCCACTTAAAATTCAATTTTTGAAAAGAGATATTAAACCTCATTTGGCACTTATTGGAACCAATGTTTTTTTCGCAATAAACTTTACAGCGGTTAAATATTTAATCAATGGCCATTTTATTCTTCCATTTGGTTTAAACTTTATTAGAATGTTGATTACCGCCATATTATTATGGTTTTTTTATTTATTTCAAAAGAAAAAAGAACCAATCCAAAAAATTCATTACAAACGGTTTTTTATTTGCGCGTTGCTAGGAATTGTGATTAATCAATTGTTGTTCATAAAGGGCTTGTCGCTAACGTATTCTATTCATGCAAGTTTACTGATGCTTACTACTCCTATTTTCATTACCATAATTGCAGCTTGGATATTAAAAGAGAATTTGAGTTTTAATAAAATATTGGGATTAACATTAGGTGTAACAGGAGCGGTAATTTTAATGCTCCACAAAAAAAATTCAGGCTCAGGCTCGAATGTATTATGGGGAGACATTTTTGTGATATTAAATGCAATTTCTTATTCTTATTATTTTGTG
>CANCKV010000558.1 GCA_947378615.1 Chitinophagaceae bacterium
TGGCAGTTTACTGTACAATAATTGTAAGTGAAAAATGCCAATCAAGGTTTGGAATTTAATAAAGTAGTCAAAACTGATAGGTGTTTTTTAGTAAGTCCTGAAAGGACGGTATATAATAACAATGGGCAAAACCCGTTGTTATCATACACTGACTTTTGGGACTTATTTTAGCAAATAACTATATATTAAATTGGGGTTTCTATTTTTAATTGCTATTAATATAAAAGGAGTAGGGACAATCATTAAGTTAAGGAATTCGTAGTTGACGGGACTTCCCATAAACTCAGGATTTCAATACAGTTCGCTTCGGAAATCAGCAAAACTGTCACACTGAGCCTGTCGAAGTGCTAGTAACTTAAATTACAACCCTATTTCGACAGGCTCAATCTGATACGCTAATTTTCGAAGTTTCGCGTAGCTTTATGATTTTGGGATTAGTGGGATAGTTAAAATTGGGAAGAAAAGAATGGTATAAACGAAATAACTTTTGCAAACTCCTTCCCTTAAAATACATCATAATGAATAAATTCTTTCTGAATAAATTACATACACTTTTACTATTTACAGTACTATTGACCACTTGTTTTACCTCAATTGTCGTTGGTCAAAAACAACTTTCTTTAAGTTTCGATACCCAATCAACTACTAAATTCCTTTGTCCTCCACGAATTAGCAGCGTTATTAATGATGAATCAGACCCTGCCACAAAATATGGACTATTCATCAATGTATTAGAAGACAATAACATCATAAGGGATACTAATTTTCAAGTAGTTGTTTCTAGTAATGGTAATTCAGTGTTGAATGCCAAAAATATTAAGGTAAGTAAGAAAACAGGGAAGATTCATTTGTTGATGATTCCAAATGGTGTGGGTTTTTGCACTATTACAGTGGAAGTGTCTTATAAAAAGCAAACGGCAACTATCAATATAGAGTACGCCGCATCAGACAATTCCGTTAAAGATGGTCTATATCATACAGGCATATCCGATGCCTCAGCAGCTATCAGTATCGACAACAATACGATGTTAGTGGGAGATGATGAAACAAATCAACTTTTATTGTTTGATACCCGGGTTTCAGGTCTTCCGATTCGTTCCTTTAATTATGAAAAGTTATTGGATTTAGAGGATGGAACCATTGACACTAAAAAAGAAGTAGATGTGGAATGTGCTGCAAAGAGTGCTATGCATCCAAATATGAGTTATTGGTTAGGATCGATGAGCAATGGAGGAAAAAGAATGGATGTGAAGTCAAATAGAAACACCTTATTTGCAACCGCAATTTCTGGAATAGGGAAGGATATTGATGTCAAAATTATTGGTGAATATCACCAACTAAGGAAGAACTTGATAGAATGGGGGAAAACCAATGGCTATCAGTTAGATATTGCTGCGTCAGCAGGAATGGAACCAAAAAGGGTAGATGGTTTTAATGTAGAGGGAATGTGTTTCGCTCCAGATAATACCACACTTTATGTCTGTTTTAGAGCGCCAATTGTTCCCGTTAAGGATAGAAATAATGCTTTAATAGCTCCTCTTTTAAACTTCGAAACATGGTTTAATAATGGTAAGACTACAGGCAAACCTCAATTTGGAAAGCCAATAGAAATAGACCTCAATAAAAGAGGGATAAGAGACATTATTTCATTGAGCGATAAAAGTTATTTAATTGTAGCAGGCAATTCTGATCATATAAAAAATGCTGCCCTATACAAATGGACAGGCCTTTCAGAAGATCGCCCACAATTATTATCTATTCCTGATATTAGTAATTTGCCGATTGAGGCAGCAATAGAAGTCTTTGAAGACGGAATGCCAAGTGGAAAGGTGCAACTTATCTGTGATAATGGTTCAACCGCTTGGTATAATGATGGTAATCCTTCTAAGAATTTAGATTATCGCTATAAGAAATTCATCAGTAAAGTGGTAAAAATCAATTAGTGAAACATCCATAGTTATGTATAGATTTTATTAGTTAAGGTAGGTCGGAAGGTCTTTCTATTCCTATATATTTTACTTGCCATATCCTTATATAAGATTCTTGATACAGTATCCAATTCGCATATAACTTGCAACTAATAACCTGCAACCAGTAACCAGTAACCTGCAACTATTAATCAGTTCCCTACAACTAAGTCTTCCTGCTAAATGATTCAATGATTCAGTTACTAAAAACGTTCAAATAATTGCAATTGTCATTCAAAATGAAAATGGTAATAATTTGATAACACAGCAAAAGGTGTAAGAATTAGCATTCCGGATAGTTTTGCAAATTGATAATAGTATCATTTTTTTTGAAGATGATTTATAATAAATAGCAAATATTTAGATTTTTAAAATAAACAAATACGTTCACTCAAACTTTAAATATGTATCAAAAGTACCCAACTACAACAACAAACTTTAGTGATTCATCTAGAGTAGTTTTATTAACAAAAAAAAGTATGATGAGAAAATTAATGGTGCCACTATTAGTGGCTTTTGCATTTATGGTAGGGCTACTGAATGATGTCTCTGCTCAAACTACATCACGTTATAATGATGGTTACATTACAGTGTTCAAAGTTACTTCAGGAGCAACATTAGCAGGTACAGCTACTGCAATTGTTGCAGAGGAATATGTTAATACCGGAGCAAGCCAAAGTGCTTCAAACTATGCAGTAAATCTGCCAACTTCTACTAGTAAGGTTGTAATGGCTTCTGGTTCAGCAACTTCAGCAGGAGCTATCACTAGGTCTGAAAATGGAAGATATGTTTTAATACCAGGTTATAATGCAGCTAATGTTGGTGATGCAAATACAACATTCACTACGAATGCTGCATTGAGATTAATAAATGGTTCAGGTACAGTTGGTGCAGGTGTGCAGGGTGGGGGTTCCTCTACTACAACATTTTATTCTAACGGGAGTAACAATCTTAGGAGTGGGATAACTGATGATGGTTCTGCTTTTTGGGGTATTGGAAACGGAACTGGTACTTCCGGTACAAATGGGGTTCAATACGCAGCTTATTCTTCAGGTGTTATTACTGGAATAACAAATGTTACCACTTCACAAAACTTACGTGTTGGCCAAATCTATAATGGTCAAATTTATGTTTCATTAGCTGGAAGTTTTGGCACTGTTGGTACTGGAAAGCCAATAACTTCTTCATCTTTTACTTCTTTATTTACACTATATA
>CANCKV010000559.1 GCA_947378615.1 Chitinophagaceae bacterium
GATACCTACCCACTGTGGTATGCACAAGAGGTTGAAGGAATTCGTACTGATATCCGTGTTATCAATAATAGTCTATTGGGAATTGATTGGTATATCAATCAGCTTCGTTATAAGATTAATCAGAGCGATTCCATTGATGTGATTTTTAATTCAGATCAGATCGAAGGTCGTAAACGTGATTATACTCCTTTTCAGGCAAACACAAATTATCCTGACAACCGATACTATGATCTTGATTCCATCATGAGAAGATATGTCGGTAGTGATGAACAAGATAAGGTTCAAAATAGGGGAGAAGGTGAATTTATTAATACATTCCCTGTTCATAAATTCTCAGTTCCAGTTGATAAAGCCACTGTTTTGGCAAATGGTACAGTTACTGCAAAAGATAGTGTTGTTAAACAATTGACTTTTGATATTCCTAAAAACAGTTTATTCAAGAACGATTTAGCTGTCTTGAATATCATTGCTGCCAATAAATGGAAACGCCCCATTTATTTCAGTTCCAACTTTGGAGAATTAGGTTTTGGAAAATACTTACGCAAAGATGGAATAAGTTATCGTTTGGTGCCTGTAGAAGGGGATGAGTATAATGCAGATTGGGCAATGGATAAAATGCTGAATAAATATGCATTTGGCAATGCTGGAATCAAAGGTGTTTATTATGATGAAGAAAATCGTCGTCATCTATTGACTATCCGTTCTGCCTATGCTGAACTTGCGGGTTATTTGGCTTCTAAGAATAGAAAAGAAGATGCTAGAAAAGTACTAGAAAAAGCTGATCAAAGCATTGATCAAGATAACTTTGGTTATGGAGTGGTTAGTCGAGGCAATATGCACAATAGAACAAGCTTGTTGTTCCTTGAAGCTTGTTACAGGGCGGAAGACAAACCTCTAGCTACAAAGGTATATAATGCCTTGAAGAAAGATTTTACTCAACAAATTAAGTATTACAATACTTTGGATGGTAAAAAAGCAGAAGGTATGGCCGATGAAAAGAGAATGGCTGAAAACTATTTGAAAGGACTCGAAGACATGAACAATAATTATACTGCGCCGAAGGTAGTTACTGCTCCACAAGCAGGAGCTGCACCTAATGTTGCAGGTACAAAATAAAAAAAGATTAAGTTGGTCAATAAAAGGGCTGTCTCGGAAGAGGCAGCCTTTTTTTATTTCCGATTAATTGGTAATTCTATTGTTGAAAGGAACAAACCTTCTCCTCCTTTTAAGCAGTAGGGGAATGGAAAAAGATAAACTCATTGACATTGTTTAGGAATCATTAGCTTCAATTGTTTGGCTATACTATAAAAAAAGATGCCCGTAGTCATTAATTTCTTTCTGATATGACTAAATAATCTGCCCGTACTACATTTTTCAATAACGATATGGGTTAGGAGAATAAGGGATGGTTTAATTTCCTTGCCTATGTGTGTCGTTACGATAAAGGATGGTATATTTTTGTTGAAGGACATAGTCATTGGGTTAAGCATGTAGATATATGGGTTAAGGATAGGCATCAAATTAACAATTGATAATGTCAATGGTCTAACGATAGGTGTTATTTAATAAATCTTACTAATTATTACCATAACGATAGTAGTTATATTTTGACTCTTTAATGCAATTTTAGAGTGTTTGTTGCAAATGTTCTTTTATTTTGTAGGTTAATGTTGAAATTATAGATAAATCTTTTGTTTTCAAAAACAAATAAGATTACGTTAAATCCTGCCATCCTTAGCTTAACGACATTGATTCCAAAATAGTCTATTATGGAGAGTCTAATATTTTAAAAGCAGTTGCTTCTGCTAAATCGAAATTCGGATATACATATTCAGGAATAAAACAAAAAGGGTGGCAGAAAATTTAACTTCCGTGCCACCCTTTGAATTATCAGATAATAGAACCAATCTATTTTTTCTTTTCGTCTTTCTTAACTTCTGCTTCAGCTTGTTTCAACTGACGAGTCATAACTACAGATGCAATAGGAATACGAGGTGAATTTAAAACTTCTAAACTATCAGTAACAATGTCTGATACACGTAGATTAGCATTCAATTCAAGATTTGTAATGTCAACCTCGATAAATTCTTTCAAGAATTTAGGTAATGTCTTTACTTTAAGACTCTTCATCTTAACAACTAATTTACCACCTTCTTTAACTCCTTTTGATACCCCTACAAATTTTAAAGGTAAATCAGCAATAACTTTTTTGTCATCTACTAATTCTAAAAGGTCAACGTGAATAAGCACGTCAGTTACAGTATCAAACTGTAAATCCTTAAGGATTGTCTTGTAAGTTTTTCCACCTACATTAATTACTGCATATTGAAACTCTCCTGTGTAAACTAATGGTTTGAAAGCTTTTGCAGGTGCTGCGAAAGTAATTTCAGTTGGCCCACCATAAATTACACCAGGCACTAATTCTTGAGAGCGCAATTGGCGGGCTGCTTTTTTGCCAATATCGGTCCTCAATTGTCCTTCGATTGTAACTGTATTCATTTTACTTAAATTTTTTAGGCGGCAAAAGTAGGGGATTTTGCAATAGCTTTCGTTGATGTAAAAATATTTTATGTGAGTCACTTTCATAAATGTTTATTATTAATGAGTATGGATTTGAGTCGAGATAGGTTTGATAATTTGTATGGACATGAATTGTCAAAAATGTAATGACTTTTAACAACTTACCCTTTGTTTTATGATAAATTTTGTTAAAATTCAGTCAATGAAGCTATTTTTTTAATTCGAACTCTAACTATATTCATTTCATTGTTATATTTGCCCTGTTAAAACGAAATCTTTCAAACTAACGACATTCAGCTTATAGAGTATTGATTTTGAAACTTCAATTTGGAATTTAAATTATTTATATAAAATCACATTTTTTACACTTGTGATTTAACTTTTGGTTTTGGTTTTTATAGGATAACGGCTGCTGGTTTCTACTAGCGGCCTTCTTTTTGCCTATAAAGGCATCTTTCAAATTTATTGTGCCATTTCTAGTAATTAATTCTCCGATTAATGATTAGTTTATATTAAACGCCCTCCTTAACTTTTTTTGTGTTTTGACCGCTTAGACTCTTTATTTACCGATTATCATAGTTGTTTGTTTTTAAGTTTCAAGCTGTCTCATATATTTGTAGCCTTAAATGTAGATTTAGCAAACAAGGTAATTAAACTTT
>CANCKV010000560.1 GCA_947378615.1 Chitinophagaceae bacterium
GCCTCTGCATCGTGCATTAAAGAAGCAGAACCTCTTGCATGATTCTGTGCAGTACCAAAAGTTGTTCTAAAATTTCCAATTTGAGTATTTCCTATTAAATAGGTTATTTCAGGGTCAGTGAAAATAGCGCCTGTCTTGCTCATCAAGTCGTGGATGTTTTGATAAAAAGGAATTTTTTCTACAGTAACCATTTGTTTATAATCACGGCAAGCATACATGTGTAAAGACATCGTTTGTGTTGTTATCTTGTTTTATGGTAACTTTTCAAAGCTATGATTTAAAAGAGGGCTTTCATGAAAAGAAAAAATATAAATTGCCAAAAAGAGACATTTTAACAGTAAATGAGCTAAAGAATTTAAAAATAACTGAAATAAAAGCAAAAGAAACTGAAAACTAGTCATTTTTATTCCATTCCACGCATCGCCAAATTGAAAAAAAGAACTTAATCTTCAATAGTGAGAACCTCAACTTAGAAACCCGAGATCTCGGAACTGAAGTTGAGGATCGAACCTTCTATTCTCCGGTGCACGCATTCGAAGTGGAGAACCTCAAAAAGGATAACTAGAAGATTTTTTTCAGTTCCGAGCATCTCGAAACTGAAAAGAAATGGGGTATTTAATATATCAAATCTTCTATTTAACGTTTACAAATTAACAAAAAATGGGTTGACTAATATGAAAAATTAGATAGTAATGCGAATCAAGGGTTGAAATACCCTAGGATAAGTGCCGTAGGCACGAAATATTGGTAGGAAACAGGTGAATAATAATTACCTAAATTCCCATAGGGACGACATATCATTTTAAAATGCTCAAAAGAAACACTTTTTATAGTTTCAAACGCAAATTATGTCGTACCTACGGCACTTCAAGCCTTCATTTTGATATTTTACTACCAATATTTAGTACCTAACGGTACTTTCAACCCTTGTATTTGCAATTATCTCTTCCATTCAAAAAAATCTGATTGCAAATCGTATTTGGATACCATCCATTAAAATCATTGGAATCCATCATTCTAATCACGCTAATCATTTAATCAGTAGTATAAACAAGTTTTGCTTTCGTGAAAAGAATAGCACATCTTTGTTTTTTATACCTAGAAGGTTTTACTCTAGGAACACAGAGATTTTCACAAAGAATCACAAGGATTTATTGTTTTTAATGACTCAGATTCAACTATTTTGCAAGAAAACTTCGTGCCCCTTGTCTTTTTTCCTTGTTTACTTTGTGGTAAAACTTCCTGAGTAGAGACCTTTGTTTTCTCATACAAATACTATTTATGAAAAGAAAGATTTTCATTCTATTTATTATCCTCGTTTTTATCAACAAGTCGAATGCCTATTGGAATGCTATTTATCAGTATGGCATTGATATTCCGAAACCCATTAATGACCCTTTTATAACAGGAAAAACGAGTGCTTTTCTTTGGATTCCCCCTTCTGCCAAGCATATTCGTGCTGTCATTCTCGCCCCCGCAAATATTATAGAACGCCGGTTTTGTGATGATTCTGTCATTAGGTCTGAGGCAGAAAGAGATGGAATTGCCCTGCTTTACTTTCAAGCAGGATGGACTAAAAACATTTTTGAACATGCTCGTTTGGTGACATATATACAATCTATTTTAGACACTTTAGCCGCTAAATCAGGTTATTCCGAATTGAAATCTGTTCCTTGGATACCAATCGGACATTCAGGAAATAGTCAGTTTTGTCAGGGAATTGCTCGGCAGCAACCTAACCGAATATTGGCAGACATCATCATAAAGGGTGCATTACCTGGACTACCAAAGGATAGTATTACTAAAGGTATTGCAGGAATTCCTTTTCTTTTTTTCACTGGAGAATTTGAAGAAGTAATGCCTCCCGGACGGGTTCGTAACGCTTGGTGGGAGGTTCAGATGAAAAGGTTTGCAGATATAAAAACTGTGATTCCTAAGGCTTTGATAAGCGGAATGGAACACAAAGGTCACGGACATATTAGTTGGACACACGATTTGAGTCAATACTGTGCCTTATTTATTCATAAAGCAATAGAATCTCGGATTGATACTACCAATCAATTAAAAGAAGTGGCTTATGAAAGTGGTTGGTTAGCTGACCCGAATGAAATGACTAAATCTGCTGCAGTAAATAATTATAAAGGAAATAAGCAAAAAGCATTCTGGTTTTTTGATGGAGAAATGGCAAAGCAATGGAAAATAATATTTGACCATGATAAGGGTAAGAAAGAACAATTGTTAGCATTTACACAGGGCGATTCGATTGCTCCGTGGTGGAAAGGTTGGGGAGTGCAAGAAATTGTCTATCAGCCTATTGAAGATGACGGTAATTCTTTTTCGGTCAATGCCATTTTTCGAAAGGAAGTCCCTCGTCCCTTTGCTGATTCGGGAACACTTGTTGGCCATTCTCAAAATGAAGATATAAAATATTCAGTAGCAGGTTGGGCTAGCAATATTGAGCAAAAGGGAAGTAATAAATTTAGGATTCGATTTGATAGAGAAGGGATGAATGGTAGAACTACTCATATTGTAATTGCTGCCACTCATCAGGGTGATGAGCAATACAGAGAAACAGAGGCCGCAGCGCATTTCTTCCTGCCACCGAATAGTACAGGGACTAAACAAGAGATAAGTTTTGATTCCTTACCTAATATGGACAGAAATACTTCGTTAGTATCTATGAAGGCAAAAGTCAGTTCAGGAATGCAGCCGGACTATTATGTCAATTGGGGCCCTGCAGAAATTATTGACGGAAACATATTGAGAATAAAAGAAATTCCTGCCAATACAAAATATCCAATCGAAGTAAAAGTGAGTGCCTATCATTTTGGAAGGGCTACTCCACCTTTGTATGCAAGTTCAAAGGTGGTGAGTAGGGTATTTTATATTTTGAAACAGAAATAAGATGACAATTCAGTAGGGTTTACCACTAGGAAAACTAAGAAAAAACAAGGAACACAAGGATTTCTTTGAAATAATTGATAGTAAGTATCTGAAATATACTATAATCCTTGTGACCTACTATATAACTTCTTTTCAGAAAGTCGTTCCTAATGCTACGAAGTAGGATTCCTCTGTGACCTTCTTTTACTAAAAAGTATAAAAAAACGATAGTCCTTTCTATGTGGCTATGTACCTATGTGGTAGCCTTTTCTATTTTCTACAA
>CANCKV010000561.1 GCA_947378615.1 Chitinophagaceae bacterium
TTTTAACCATCTTAATACAGAAACATGACTTACTTCATAAATACGACCTGTCGAACGAAAGCTGTTCCTTTCAATGTAAGTGCGAGCTACTTGTTCCATATCGACAGTACGCCCTTTTTGTTTATAATCCAATACTTTGGTAACATTACAATCCTTACATCGGTAACGCTGTTGATTACAGGCGTTTTTACCATTAAGTACGATATTCGTACTATTACAATTATGACAGGTGCGCAAAACTGATACCATAACAAATTCTTTGCTATATAAAACGAAATAATATCAACTTTATTGTACCGCTACCGAATTTTCAAGTAAAATAGAAAATCGGTGTCAATTAGAAAATAATAACGCTGATACAATAGAACTACAAATCTTTCAAAAGAAGAATCTCAACTCATTTGAATCAAGGAAAGCGTATATACTATTGATACAAAACTACCTACACTTGAAGCAACTGTACATTCAGTTAATACAAACCTACATACAGTTGTCTCAATTGTACACGCAGTTAATGCAAACCTACATACAGTTGTCACAACTGTATGTGCGACTAAAGCAAAACAACACGCATTTGCGACTACTGCGTGTACAGTTAGAGTAAACCGATACTCAGTTACAGCAACTGCGTATGTGGACACAGCAGTCCGAGTCAACTTTCCGGATTTCATGATTAATTTGACGAAGGAAAGCTTATTTTTTACACAAAATATTTTTAGCCAATGACGAAATAATTATAACAGTTTTTTTAAACCCCTGTTACCTGTAATAATGGCTTTATAGTAACCTGTACGAAAAGTATTGAACCATATTATTTTATTTTTTAAACAATTAATTTATGTCAGAGGCATTATTAGGACTTAACGGTAAAAGTGTATCCGATAAAATCATTTGGATTAGGGAAGTTTGTGCAGAAGTAGTTAAGAGCACAATCTATACAACACCTGTACCTACTGTGATTGAAATTTTAGCAGAAACATTGATTTTGGAACAGGATGAAGCGGCCACAAAAACAACAAAGAAGGACGCTGTCCAAATTAGGGATTTGCAATTGGAAAAAGTGATGGGGATAATGAAAAAGTTTTTATCTTATGTACAAACTACTAGCGGGGGTGATGCAACGAAAATTGGAAGCATTTTGTTGAAAGTAAAAAGTGGGTCAAAACCTCCTCAACAACAAGAAAAGGTAACGTATGTGAAAGGAAAGACAGGCGATTATGAAGGAGAAGTAAAATTGAGGTGGAAAAGTTTGAGGAAATTTGGAGCGAAGTTTTATCAGATTCAGTATAGTGCCGACGGAAATACTGAATGGATAAATAAGGGTGTAAATGTTTCAGAAGCAAAGGCGACTGTTACAGGGCTTATCCCCGAAAAAAGAGGATACTTCAGGATTGCCGCAGGAAACAAGTTGGGACTTGGACCTTGGAGTGATGTAATAAAAGTAGTTTCTATGTAAGATAAGTTTCAGGTTAATAAAACATGTAACAAGAAACTTGTATCTTTTCATAACTTTTAAGTAAAGGGATAGTGACAGAAATGTCATTGTCCCTTTTTGGTGTTATAAAGAAATTAAATTTTCACATAATGCAGTTTAAGTAATTACATATTTAGAAATAAGTTGACGGAATAAGCAAATTACCTTTCATTTTCAGCCCTCTTCTTATGTTCATTTTGCTCATGATGAATATCAATGATAACAATTTTCTTCCCGAACTTTCTTGCCTTTGCAATCGAATCGGCAGTTCCTTTACTCTTCATATCCCAAAAAGCAAAGACGATGTCACTATTTTCAATGATAGTCGTGTTTCTTCTAATTCCTGCCCCTCTTCCAAACTTTTTCCAGTCGGGAAGAAACTCTAAATGGTCATAATTGTATTTTTCGGCAAACTGCTTACCAAGGGTATCCGTTCCAACAGCCCCTCCCGAAATGATTTTAATCGTTTCAGGATGTTCATTGTTAATAAATTCTACTAGCGTTTTTTCTATTAATGTATAATCACTGAGGCTTCTGCTTCCTATGATTGCAATATTCATAAATCTAATAGTGTCCTAAGTTTTAAAATGAGATTTTTAATTTGACATGGGTAACAACTTTTTACCTCTTTCTTATGCCATTGGTTAACTTGGATAAACATTTGCAACATTTGAAAGTACTACAAAGCATCAAATTTAGTAATATTGCTCATTGTTTCTTTGAAACAATAAAAAATATGCTGCGAGTATGAATCTTATCAATTTTTCCATCATTAGATTTCTATACGAAAAGTCTATAAAGAAACATGGATTTAAGTATTTATTGGGAATTTGCATTTTATTTTCATTCACTTTTCACCTCAATGCTCAAGATGCCACACATGTTGCAAAACCCTTTATTGTAAATGGCACCGTGTATGGAGCTGATAAATTACCTCTTGGTTTTGCGACTGTGAAAGTAAAAGGGAAACTGACCACAACAAAAACGGATGACTATGGGAAGTTCACCGTCAAAGCGCTGATTGGCGATGAAATCATTATCAGTTTCACAGGTTATAAGAGCAAATCAGTAAAAGTACTAGATGAAAATACCAAATTAGTTGTCAACATGAATGAGGATCCTAACAATATGGATCAGGTGATCATTATTGGCTACCAATCGGTAAAAAAAAGTACGAGTACTTCTGATGTAGGACATGTGGACCCTTCAAAATTAGCCGAAACCCAAGAACTGAGCTTTGACCAAGTGTTAGGTGGTCGTGTGACAGGCGTGGAAGTGACCACTTCCGATGGCAAACCGGGTGGTTATTCTTCCGTTGTAATCAGGGGAAATGTATTGAGTCAGGATGCCTCTCCCTTGTACGTAGTAGATGGTTTACCGATTGAGAATCTAGATTTCAACTCCCTCAACATGAACGATATTGCTAGTTTAGATGTGTTGAAAGATGCCTCTTCAATCGCAATTTATGGTTCAAGAGGTGCAAATGGAGTGATACTCGTCACTACTAAAAAAGGCACAAGGGGACAACCCATTTTTACTTATAGTTTTTCGACGGGCTTTGAAAAAGTAAGCAAACATATCCCCTTGATGGACCCCTATAATTATGTAAAAATGGAGTTGGAACTCGATAGCTTGAACAGTTCTCCATCTAAAATAGTAAAGACAAACCATAATCTTTATTTGAA
>CANCKV010000562.1 GCA_947378615.1 Chitinophagaceae bacterium
ATTTTTGACACAACACTATCTGGCAATCTTTGCTTATGCCCCATATAAATATCTAATAGGGTAACACTGAAAAAATCAGCCATATTAAAGTCTGGCGGCGTTCTTTTAGTTGCTAATGGTTCTTCATTGAAGTAAGGCCACAGCCCGTAGGTTTTTGATTTTGGAATTACATCCTGTAAGGCAATACTCGCTAAAATTGCTTTACAGGCTCTGTCAATGTATTTATCCTCTTGAGTATTCAAAAGCATTCTCGCATAACTGAACGTATTCCCCACACGGTGATAAGTTACACCTACTGTATCGATATGGTATTGCCATTCGGTGATTTTAGTTAAAACCATCGCCTCCTTTTCATCATAATCTACTCCTTTAATACCATTTCTTACAGTTGCCAATTGCTCTTTCGACAATTTTGGTGTTGAATACTTGATGTACTTATCCTGATAATCCTGCGCATTTGCGAGATTTAAAACAACAAACACAGCTACTACTATTGCAAATAAATTATTTTTCATTCCATTATATGATTGAACTATTAAAATATAAAAAATTTATAGACTACTAATTGACTGTTACTACTCATGTATTTTTACCATTAGGGTCACAAGGTTTTGAGCAAAGAAACACAAGGAAAAATATACTCTTTATATTTGCCTGTCAATTATTTTAAAAGAAGTCCTAGTGTTCCTTGTTTTTTTTCTTTTCCCTTGTGGTAGAACCTCCTTAGTAGTAAAATAAATTCCTACCATTAATCTGAACTGCTAATCAATGAAGGCGGTGTTACAAAGCATAATATCATGTATTAATTTAGTAACAAAAAGTTCATTAAAGTATTCATGAACTAGTACCCTGATTTTCGTAGTGTATCTTAAAGAATAAAATTAATGCACCTGTTTGGTATCTGCTAGCACAAGACATTCATGCGAAAGTGGGTGACAATATATCAAATTCAACGACATCAATTAGTGATTTTCCATTAGAAATATCTTGTTGTCGCACGTCATTCTTCCCACTTCATTACTCTCTTCGCTGCTACAGCAAGCGTGTCGCTTGTGGATTCGCTACAGGATAACTAACATAATAAAACCATTCTTGGCAACAAAACTTTTAGTTTAACTACATTATATGCCACAAGTAACAGACTTGCAGCAGCGACACGCTGATTTCACGAGCGGTAGCGGTAAAGACATGTTTGACAGCGACATGCAGAATTTACTTGCGGTAGCGGAGAATTGACGAGCGGTAGCGGGGGCTTGAATTTTCATTCATGCGCTAGTGAGGGATTTTTGTGTATTGCCAACTTTCACAATATTTTTAAGTTCATCTTGCAAAAAGCCTTTTAAACTAAGGTCTTCATCAAGAAGAGACCAATGAATACCAACTCCGTCTGCTATGAGTTCATATTTTAAAAGTGCTTCTTTTTTGGCCTTTGCCAATGTTGAGTAAGAGGAAAGTTTTATATGCAATACAGCTTTTGTATTCAATATCACCAACATTAAGTCCAATTCAGGGTGTATGTCAATTGTTCTAATTCTAACTCCTTCTTCAAATATTAGTTTTTCGATAGTATCGAAGTTATTATGCAAAGTATTCATTCCATTTCAATTTAAATGATTCATTGTTATTTGTCACAACCTTAATAATGTCTCTAATGTCCTTATTGTTAAATCCAACCATGTAAGCTATTGAGATTTCTGGTTCCAACCATATTTTACCAGTTGCACTCCCTTTTGTGACATGGATATGAATCGGTTCATTTTTGTCGCCACAATAGAAGAAAAATCTGAATCCGCTAACCGTTAATATTGTTGGCATAATTTACCAAATATAGCACCCTTTTTTTATAATTTTCAAAACAACGAACGAATGACATTTAAAATTGCTTATTTCTTCACATCTGTAGGTTAAATTTTCGGATTACGTTTCTCTAAATGATTACCACCTTTTAAAGTACTTAAAAGAAATTGAATCCGTACTACGTCTCCCACTTTTAGAAGTTCGTGTTCTTCACTAGCGCATAACTCTTTTATGTGCCTTTAGTTACTTTTTCTCAAAATTAATCAGCTTGTATCAATTCGAAATTTAGTAACTGTAAGCACATGACAGAGTCATGCGCTAGACCAGTAACTGCCTGAACTATTCATGCGCCAGTGGGGTTCATGAACTAGTGCCCTGATTTTCGAAGAGTATCTTACAGTCTAATGCAGTCCTGCGCTAAGTGGGGGCGAAACCCTGATTTCACGAGCGGTAGTGGGGTATCTTACTGACAAAATCATTTCTGCACTAACGGAATTCTATTTAGATGATTCTCTTATGATTTTCAAATGTTCTAAATCAATTTGGTCTTTTGTTCTTGCATTTGTTTCCTTATCAGTAATTAAGTCATTGATAGATAAAAAAGGAAATTCTATTCCTTTTAGAGCAATTGTTTCTCTCATTTTATATGAATTTCTAAATTTCAGTTCTGCTTTCAAACGAGGTAAAAAGTCAAGTGTGAAATTCCTAAATTCAAACTTAAAGAAAGATTGATGTGGATTTGGTGATTGTTCGTTTTTAAAAACTGTTACATCTTGACCAAGTTCTTCTAAAGCATTTAATAGATGAAAATAGTTCTCGTAATTAGGGTTATACCAAAAGTCTAAATCAGGCTTTTCAGTAATATTGCCAATGCTATTTACTGAAGGTCTATAATATCCGTGAAACGCTACGGCAGTTCCTCCAACGATTAAAAATTCAACTTTATGCTTATTGAGAATATTGCAAACCTCTAAAACATCGTCAGTAAGGTTGTTTTTCATGATGTGGCGTTGCCTTCTTTTTGGTTTGTTGTACTTTTCTCAAAAGATGAATAAAAGATGCGTATTCAGTATGACGATTACCCTCTTTAACAGTAACCGTTTTTGTCACATCTTCCGATTTCAAATCTTCAAAGTTTGTATGTCGTGTCAACTTTGTCATTATTTATCACTTTTAAGTCCTGCTTTAATAATATTTATTGTTAGCTAAATAGAATTTGGTATTCAAATATAAGACTCAATGACCAATTAATAGTTCTTGTTTTAATGAAATTATGAAAAAGAAGTTTAGTAGTGTACTTTCCAAATTGTCGCACGTCATTCTTCCCCATCGCTACCCTCTTCGCTGCT
>CANCKV010000563.1 GCA_947378615.1 Chitinophagaceae bacterium
CAACATAGGGTGGATTATTTCAGCCTAATTTGTTGATAGAATATTTTGTCCATCGTTTCTCTCCAGACTTAATAAGTTTATTTTCTTCCACCATCTTATCTAATTCAGATTTAAGTTTTCTGGGCGTAATTTCTTCTCCTATACGGATATTAATATCTCCAATCTGGCTATTTGGATAGACAGATAAATCTTGAAAAATGAGTTCTTGTAAACGATGTGGTTCAATTTTCTTTAAATCTGTTTTTCCCTTGAAGTTCAACCTACGTAAGAATTGAGAATTGATAAAATATTCTGTTCCTTTTGTTTTCCCATTGGATAATATTAATTCTAAATTTATCAATCTTCCTAGCCAATTTTGGAGTCCTTTATCATCTTTTTGGTTTAAAATCTTGGATAACTGCATGGCACTAATTGAATTGTGTTGTGCAATTAAACCTAATGCAATAATTTCTTTTTGTCTCAGCTGAAATTCTTTATTTGCCTTATCCATCAATTTTACAACTTCTTTGCTGATGATTTGTTTTCGCACAATAACAGTAACCCTATCATCGCCTTCCTCAACAATTGGTAAGGGTTTGCCAGAACTTAAGAGCAATTCATAAACGAGGTCATAACCACTACCTTCTCTCTCCATCAAATTTAGGTCATAAAATATTTTAGAGAGATGTTCATTCCTTCTTACAGATTTACTTAAAATATTTTGCGGTGTAACACCATAGGGTAATATACCCGGGTTGTGTATTTCTAATCTATCTGGAAATAAGTTTATAAATATGTCGCCTCGAGTAGTGTAAGTTCTATGCACTAATGCATTAGCTACTAATTCTCTGACAACATCGATAGGTATAAATGGAATATTTTTTCTAAAAATGCCGTCTGACATTTCAAAGCTTTCTTGCCAATCAGGAATATCGTAAATTATTTTTGAGAGAATTTCTTTTGGGTTAAGTTCATAATCGTCCAAAGTGACTTTCCAAATTTTTTCATCCCTTTCATTAAAGCGAATGATTTGTACCGCTGGTGGAAATAATAGACTAGCCCTATCTTGCCTATTGCCAATCCACAAGATGCCAAGGTTAGTGAGATAATCCCCTTTGGTTAAGAAATAATACTCAAGTATTTCATCCTCAGTTTTGGATTTTACAAAATTGCTCACTCTAGGTGAAGAAATGATGTCATTAAGAAATTGATTTCTTTTGTCAAAGTTAAAATTACTTCGAAAGATTCGTTTAGATGTTTGTTCTTCCCAGACAAACGCATTTTTATCTGCTGCTAACCTAGCCATTTCATCAGGAGGAATAGGTTTACATTCATCTGAAACACGGATGTAATATCTTCCATCAGTTGTTGAAGCAATGGTTTGAGAACTTCTTAAAACTTGAATTTCAATGTATTCAGCCTCATTTTTCGCTGCTAGTATATTTGCAATAATTCCAGTATTGATTGTACGATGATTAATTGCTTTTAAGATTGTTTCTGGTAAAGTTCTATCTTTTATTAGCTGACCTTTAGAAGGCTCACTTTCTCCATCTTCAATACCAATTAATATTTTACCTCCAGATGCATTGGCAAAGCAAACACAATCTTTTGCCAATTCACTCCAATCAGTATTTTTACCTTTTAAGAAAGATAAAGACTTTTTTTCGTATTGTTGATTTTCTATCATTTTGCTTTATTTACATGCAATTAGTCAAACTAAGCTTGATTATTTTTTTACAAAGGAACAAAGAACAGTTTTATTAATCATAAAACATTTTTTTGTATTAATAGATACTTGATTGAATAAGGAGGTTTTGTCTTATTTAACAAATTAATTAGCTAGAATATGTCGCTACATTGGCCATTTTTTTATGACAATCTTTCGAATAAAAATTACTTTAAATCTTTTGTTTATGTGCATGAATTTTCTACTACAACTGCAATTTTGAACAATATTTTCCATTAAAGCGATTTGAAGACAGAATTGGTTCATAGTGAAATGTCATTGAAACTCTAATTGAAATTATTTTGACGTCGAATGGTTGGAAATTATCGTTTGATTTTTAGGTTCTTTTGTCGGGAGAATCCTTGTTAAAGGCAATGAGGTTGAACATTTCACGGAGACGGCTGCGGACACGAATTCCGTAGATTGTCTCGATTTCACTTGCGGAGAGATTGGTTGTAAGGTGTGTAATGAGCCCCTGTGACACATAGAGGTCGTATCTTGACAGTATAACCTCTGCCATGACGGAACATTCGTTGCCATAGTATTTAAGGGCGCTTTCAGTGCCTAAATCATCAAAGCAGTAAATCTGCTGGTTGAATTTGTAAGGATTGCTCTGTGCATATCGCTGAATTACCTCATAGCCATTTTTGATGAATTCGAAACTTACCTCCCGGCAAGACTTGGTGATGAACCTTTGATTATCATTTTGCAGGTAAAATCTCATTAGTTTCATTAGGGAGGTCTTGCCGCATCCAACAGGGCCTGTCAAGAGAACGCCTTTTTGTAACTCAATTCCTAAAGTAAAAGCAGTTTGCTGGTCTTGAAGAAAATAACAAAACAGCAGGGTGATTGCTGGTTTGTCTGATTCGTGCAATGTGAATTTCTTGCCTTGAAATTCAGTGCCTTTTTGCTGTAGCCATTGCCAGGCTAATTCGTAATCGTAATTCATGAAATAGTTGTTAGTTGTGAGTGGTTAGTTGTTAGAAAAAAGAAAAAATTACCACAAGGGAAATAAGGGTTAAGACAAGGGACACAACGAGTGATGAGTTATGAGCGATGAAATATGAGTTTTTACCAAAGTGACCTCCGATATTATTCAAGTTCATATTCCAAGAAATTGAGTTAATAAAAAAGTTAGAGGGGTTCATTGTAATTTTTGTTTTTTGAAATATGTAAAGGGGTGGACACAATTGGAACTTTCTTGTCGAAGTTAAATTTTGTAAAATTGAGCATCCAATTTCTTGCAGCAGCATTCCAGTTTTTCATTTTTGTTTTTCCCCCGATTAACCATCCGTTGCTTTCGTAATAATTGTAAAATCTTTCAGCTTCTAACGGCGCAATATTTTTTAAAATAAAATATTCGATAACCTCTTTTAGGGTTGGTATCACCCCAAATAAAGATGAAACTTTGACACTACACTCTGGGGGTAACTTATTAGA
>CANCKV010000564.1 GCA_947378615.1 Chitinophagaceae bacterium
CTTTTGAAACGGCAGATAATCCAAAAGCAAAGAGTATTGCGCTCAATTTCAACTTTACTCCTTTCAATTATTCTATTAACATCAATGAACTTAGTCCTACACAATATTCTATTGTGGCAGATTTAGGATGCAGTTCATTGTTAAAAGCAACTTTGACATTAAATAGTTATAACATCAAAGATTTTAATGCATGCACAGACCTTAATAAAATAGATTTTAATTACACGAAAGAGAATTTCATCATCAAAGGAAGTTGGAATGCACTTTCTTATTATAAAATGACAAATCCAAACACGAGTTCGATTAATTCTACATTTAATTGTACCCTCAATAACTCAAGTGCTAAGATTGGAGAACTGAAATTTAAAGATGATAATGGAACAAGAAAACTGACACTTTATTATAAGGATGGTTCAGTTTCAGATACTTCATTTGAGTATTCCTTTTTTCTCATAGAACTGAAAAATATTTTAATGCCTTATTTTGGCAAAGAGATAGGCAACTGGTTCTAAATCTTCTCGACTATACCTCACAAAAAACTTCATATAATTTATTTGCTACACAAGTGACCTCACCAAAAAGTGTGGAACATCGTTTTTTAGCTCTTATTGAAATGATTTATGGCAAAGAAAAAAGAAAAAGCTAAACACATAGGCTCATAGTCACATAGAAAGGACATAGTTTTTTATGTTTTTCAGTTAAAGAAGGTCACAGAGGAATCCAATGTCGTTAAGATAAGCGTACTAACCGAAAATGAGGGTGTCAGCCTGAGCCTGTCGAAGGCGTGAAAAGTAGAAAAAACCTAAAATTATCTCGGTTTCGACAAGCTCAACCTGACAGTTGTTCCTTAACTTAATGACATTGCAGAGGAATCCTACTTCGTAGCATTGAAAAACGACTTTTTGAAAAGAAGTTATATAGTAGTGTGAAATAAAGTTAAATACTTGACATAAAGAAAAAGGAAACTAAAATTTGACTTAATGCCTTAGTTTCTTTGAGATATTCTGTTGTAAAATAAAAAAGATTATCCTTTTTACCATCATTTACTTTCCGTGTAGGTGTCAACCTTACATTTGCACCTCAAAAATTTAGAAGTAATGAGTTTGCAAGCAGGAATTGTTGGATTGCCAAACGTAGGAAAATCTACCTTATTTAATGCAGTTAGTAATAGTGCAAAGGCTCAAGCGAGCAATTATCGTTTCTGCACTATTGAGCCGAATGTGGGACTTGTAGATGTACCCGATGCAAGAATGACGAAACTTGAAGAATTAGTTAAGCCAAATCGTACAGTACCTACACAATTAGAAATCGTAGATATAGCAGGCTTGGTTAAGGGTGCAAGTAAGGGCGAGGGTTTAGGTAATAAGTTTTTGGGAAATATTCGGGAAGTGGATGCTATCATACATGTAATCAGATGTTTTGAAGATGAAAACGTACTGAGGGATGAAGGTGCAATCAATCCTGTCAGTGATAAAGAAATCATAGATACCGAGCTACAATTAAAGGATTTGGATAGCGTGGAAAGGAAATGGAGTAAGGTGGAGAAAATGGCAAGGACTGCAAGTGATACAAAAGCTAAGGCGGAGTTTGAAATACTAAACCGTTGCAAGGAATGCTTGCTTCAAGGGAAGAGTATCCGAACTTTGGAATTAACTAAAGATGAAAAATATGCAGTGGCAGATTTGTTTTTATTGACTGATAAACCTGTACTTTATGTCGCAAACGTAGATGAGGCGAGTATGCATACTGGAAATAAATATTCTGAGGCATTGAAAGCCGCAGTTAAAGATGAAGGTGCAGAAGTCATTGTAATGAACAACAGCATTGAGGCACAAATAGCAGAATTGGAAAGTGCGGAGGACAAGGAGATGTTTATGGAAGAATATCAGATGAAGGAACCTGCATTGAACCGATTGATTGTGTTTGCGTATAACCTATTAGGATTAGAGACTTATTTCACGGCAGGAGTTCAGGAAGTTAGGGCATGGACAATACATAAAGGATGGAAAGCACCTCAAGCTGCAAGTGTGATTCATACTGATTTTGAGAAGGGATTCATCAAGGCAGAAGTTATTGCTTACGAGGACTTTGTGAAATATGGTAGTGAAGCGGCTTGTAGGGATAATGGAAGGCTACGAATTGAAGGGAAAGAATATATAGTGAAGGATGGCGACATTATGCATTTCAGGTTTAATGTGTAAAATCAGTGATGAACTATAAGTGATGAGTTGAGGTTGATTACATGACAAATTGCTTTATATTAATTGATATAAAAAAGACTATTGCAAATGCAGTAGTCTTTTTTTTGCCTTTACCTTTTTTAAATCAATTGCTATTCATTAAAAGAGCTAATATTATTTTTTTGAAAATATTTCCTAATATAAACTTGTTTTCCTAATATTGACAAACAATTCTAAACACTTAATTTCTAGACATGAAAGTTTTAAAAAATATTGCATTAATACTAGGGAGCATTATTTGCCTACTTCTAATTACGGCTGCATTTACAAAGAAAGAGTATTCGGTAGAAAGAGACATTACTATCAATAAATCAAAAGACTCTGTTTTTAACTATATAAAATACTTAAAGAATCAAAACGACTATAGTAAATGGGCATCTATGGATAAGAACATGAAGAAGGAATTCGTTGGAACAGATGGTACACCTGGATTCATTTCTTCATGGGATAGTGATAATAAAGACGTAGGAAAAGGTGAACAAAAGATAAAAAGCATCGTAGATGGAGAAAGTGTTGATTATGTAATTCATTTTATCAGACCTTTCGAAGGATTAGCAGATGCTTATATGACAACAGAAACTTCAGGGAACAATCAAACCAAAGTTAGATGGGGATTTTCTAGTAAAATGAAATACCCTATGAACATTTTGCTTTTATGTATGAACATGGAAAAAATGATTGGAAATGATTTGTCGATAGGATTAGGGAATTTGAAAACGATACTTGAAAAATAGTGGTTAGTTGTTAGTTATTAGTGGTCAGTGGTTAGGTGTTAGTTATTAGTTTTTAGTGGTTAGTGGTTAATGCTATAAGATGAGTTATGAATAACATATTGAATATATAAAACTTAATTATTCTAACCACTAACACCTAACCACTAACACCTAACCACTAA
>CANCKV010000565.1 GCA_947378615.1 Chitinophagaceae bacterium
CCCTTAATGTAATCTAGCTTTTGAATGAGACCCTTAAAATCTCCACGCCATGTAACGTCGTGAGGGTCGGTGATGTTTGAATTATTTACTCCGGGCAAATAACTACACCATTCTGTGGGTGCATTGTTTGTGCTATCGCCATCAAAGAAACGAGAAGTAAGTAGAAAGTAAATAGTTTCTCTCCTAAAATCGGTTTGGGCAATTGATTGTAAAGACAATACAATCAAAATAATAAGGGGCAAGAATCGCTTCATTGTTTTAAAATTTTGCCAAAAGTATATAAATTTTCAATTAATGTGTAATTTTTACACATTAATTCTTTTGTCCTCGATTCAATCACTTCAGAAATAAGCAAAATAGATAACGCTAAATATTTTCTGCAACGATACTCTCTTTTGTGAAATACTGATAATATACGATAACGATACCTTTCTTTCTTACCATTACATTTGTCATAAAATAGATTAAGTAAATGAAAGAAGGGAGTACGGTTGATATGACATCGGGGGCAATTATGCCGCAAATTATTCATTTTACCATACCCCTCATTATTGGCAACTTTTGCATGCTTACCTACAATGCCGCGGACTCTATTATCGTGGGTCGATATATTGGTGCAAATGCGTTAGCTGCTGTAGGTGCTGCAAGTCCAATAATGAATGTCGTCTTGTTTTTGATAGTAGGTATTTGTTTGGGAATGTCGGTATTGATGGGCAACTTCTTTGGTGCGGGTGATATTCCAAAGCTAAAGCGAGAAATTTCAACGGCGCTCATCGCAGGAAGTATTTTTACGACGTTCATCATTGTTTTAGGGTTGATTTTTTCCCATGCTATCCTTGCTTTAATGCATACGCCCATCGAAATCATCGACGACGCAACACTTTTCCTACGCATCATTTTCATTGGGATGTTCTTTACTTTCATCTATAGCATCTATGCGTCAACGTTACGCAGTATGGGAAATTCGAAGGCGTCTCTTTATTTTCTAATAGCTTCTGCCGTACTTAACGTGATACTTGATTTACTTTTTGTTGCTGTATTTAAGTTCGGTATTGCAGGTGCAGCCTGTGCCACCGTCATTGCGGAAGCCTTATCTGCCTTGTTTTGTATTATATATGTACGAAAAAGAATTCCTTTGTTGAAATTTAATCGTAGTGAATTTGTCTTTGACCGTTCTCTTTTACGAGAGACAATCATCTATAGTTCAACGGCTGCTATGCAACAGATTACCCTTCATATTGGGAAACTATTGGTACAAGGGGCAGTCAATCCATTAGGGGTCTTTTCAATTGCTGCTTTCAATGCAGTGAATCGGGTAGATGATTTTGTAATGGTTGCACAACAAAATATTGCACATGCCACTACCGGTTTTCTTGCGCAAAATAAAGGTGGGGGCAAGGCAGAACGTATCAGGAAGGGATTTTATACAGGCGTAAAAATTGAGTTTTACTATACTTTAGCGATGATGATTATCATCTATGTTTTCTGCCGGCAGATTGTTACAGGTTTCGTTGGGAATGAAGGGATTAAGGTAGTAGATTCGGGGGTACAGTACTTGAAAATCATGCCATTTCTATATCTACTGCCTGCAATCACGAATATCATTCAAGGGTATTTTAGAGGTTTGGGAAATATGAGGATAACACTCAACTCAACATTCACACAAGTAGTTGGAAGGGTATTTTCCGCCTATATTTTAGCTCCTTATCTTGGACTGAAGGGAATAGCATGGGCTTGTTTTGTTGGATGGATTTGTATGTTAGCCTATGAACTTCCTCCTTTTATCAGGACATGGAAAAATAATTAAGGGCCAAAATCATGGCATGAATTAAGACTAAGTTTTTATACCACTAAATGTAGTTTTTGGGCAAATCAACAAGCTACAGAGTGGATACTATCATTCATCCATCTATTCCTCAAAATAAATAAGGCACTAGATTTCATCCTGTGCCTTATTTATACAATAGCCAAATAGTTACATTGAACTACGAAATCACATAAGTAAGCATGGTACTTACGGGGCTACGTTGCCCGTGTTCATTTTCATAATAACAGTGCATATAAATAGTCATTCTAAGATCCTCTTCTTTAAAATGAAGTGTATAAAAGGCTTTTGAAATATTCACTGCATTGGCAAAGGGAATATTGCCAATCTTCAAACCATCCTCACCAATATAGTATTCAAAAAATATCCAATTCCCATTAGGCATCGCCCTACTATTAGGTGTCGCCGAATTGATAAATACTAATTTTAGCAATAAAAAATCTACCGCCTTAATCCTGAAAACTGGACTATAATCTACCACAGGAATCGGGGCTCCGATTGCCCTTTCATACATCCTAAATGTTTCTCTGTCAGCAATCGTAAATACATCTTCTTTAATATCAGAAAGGAGACTTGTAATGTTTTCCTTTACCACTCGGATATCCTCATTCAATTGTGCAGTCACAATTAATGTATGCAAATTGGGGTCACCATTTTTTTCCCAATCCTCATTCAATGTAGCTACATTTCCTGACAGGATGGTCAATTTGCCATCTGCTATGCCAAGTCTTATTTTGGCTGCCGGAACAGAGACATAACCGTAGGTTCCATTTGCGAAGACAATCATTTCGTGTTGCTTTGTTGGAAAATCTGTTTTATTGAATAGGATATAAATTTTTAAGTTTAACTAGATAAATAATTTTTTTTCTAAAAATACAATTTGACCGACACCTTACGGAGACCTACAGATACCAACCGGAGGTTTCCATATACTCACTGAAGGTCTTACGGACTGTTCTGGAGGTTTCCAGAGACTATATGAAAACCTCCAAGATGAGTATGTAAACCTTCAGAGACCCTCTGTAGATTTACATAGCACCTTGGGAAACCTCCAAAGAGTATCTGAAGACCTCCAAAATGAGTATCATCCTGCACTATGCAGCCCCTTGCAATGATGAACAGTAGCGATTTGTGAGAAGAATGAAAAGATATAAGGCCTTAATACAGGATAAGGAATTGAGTGATTTCGGCCTTTTCCCACGGGAGGGGTTTTAACCTTTGTAACCACTTTTTTTAATAACATGGCATTAGGTTCAAAGTGATGTTACTTCCCACCAAATAAAGTTACCCACAATGGGCATTTTTAGCA
>CANCKV010000566.1 GCA_947378615.1 Chitinophagaceae bacterium
TGATGTGGCTAGTTATGCAAATCGTTACAGTGTCGTATTTGGTGCAGGTATCTTGCCTGTTTCAGACATCAAGCTGACAGCAACTGCGCAAGCAAGTGATGTTCAAGTAGCATGGACTGTTGTTGGTGAATCAAACGTAGCTAGCTATACTGTTCAACATTCAGTGGACGGTGCTAGTTTCTCTAACATTGCTACTATAGCATCAAATAATAGTGCATCTTATAGTGCAATTGATTCTAAAGCAGTTGCTGGAACTAACTACTATCGTATCAAGGTTTCTAGCACTGATGGTACTGTAAGCTATAGCAACGTTGTTGAACTAACAACGAACAACTCACCACTAACTACTATTGCTGCTTATCCAAATCCATTGATAGGGGCTATGCTAAATGTTGCTTTGAACCATTTGGATGCAGGCAAATACAGTATTGCTTTTTACAATGTATTAGGTGCAAAGGTTGTTGAGAAATCAATCACTCATGTTGGAGGCAATGCAGTAGAACAATTATCTATCAACAGTCATTTAGCTGCGGGTGCATATACAGTTCGTGTAAGCGATGCAAACGGTGTTTCTTATCAATCTAAAATTGAGGTAAAATAAACAATTAGTTAAGTGAGGTCAGGGTATTAAATCCTTGACCTCACTTACTTTTATTTATAAAAAATTATTAAATAGAATAAATGAAAAAGATAGTAAAAACAAGCGCACAAGTAATAGGATTACTGATGTTGATGGTATTTGTCTCTACCAAAATACAGGCACAGCCAAATCCCGGTCCCGGTCAACAGAATAGTGGTATCGGTGTTACTAGCGATGGTCCTACCGTTCCTTTTGATGGTGGGATGAGTTTAATGTTAGCAGCTTCTGGAATCGGATATGCAGCAAAGAAGATGAAAAAGCGTATTTAGTCTTTCTGATATTATATAATATTTATAAAGAGTCATTTGGCTGAACAGTCAAATGGCTTTTTTATGTCTAAAGAAGAAGGTAAAGACTATATTTTAGAACTGAATTCCATAGTGTGGGGTTTGTCATTTTATCCTTATTGCAATCCATATAAAATAACTCAAGTGAAGTAATAGTTAATTTATTTTAATGTAGTCTTTCAATCACCTTTCCTACTTTCTATTATTACTTTTCAATTCATTGTTTTAAGCCGTTGCTGCTTTCTTCATAAGTTCCCGAACAAACTCAATAGTAAAGCGTTGCCGGAAACGATGCCGGTAATATTTATTGCTTGTATCGTATTTTTTCAAAACAATATTTATATTTTAGCCGACAATTGTAGGTTTACTCGCACCAATATAATGTGGTATTATTTTGGATGAGTAAAATGTGATTGCATCTTAATTTTAAATTGTTTGCATTATGAAAAGGATTATTGCCTCCTCTGTTTCTTGTAAGAGTATTTTTATTCGCTTAATGCTTTTTGCGATACTGTCTATTTTTAGTTTTGCAGCTGTTTATGCTACAACTTACACCTACACATGGACAGGTGCAGGTGGAAATACAAATTGGAGCAATACGTCCAATTGGAGTTGTAGCCCTTCAGGTGGTACATATCCTGGAACTACACCTGCGACTGATATTGTCATGTTTACTTCTAGCCCTTTAAATCCATCAGTTACTCTCGATGTTGCTCCCACAGTTGCAAGTATCACTTACAATGGATGTGGAACAGTCACTTATTCATGTGCTGTAATTAGTAGTGCAACTCAATCTGTCACGCTAACTTCAGGAACAAAAACCTTTACAGTTGGTACAACAACAGGGATAGTAAATAATCAGATTGTTGCAGTAACTTCAGGAACGGCAACTTTATCTGCCTATACTAGTGAAACAATTACAGGAACAACTGTAACACTCTCAACAGCCCCGGGAGGAACAACAGGAACATGTACTGTCACCTTTACAACACTAAACTTAATCACAGCTACTAACATAAATATACAAAATGGAAGTCAGGTAATCATGGTTAGTGGCCTGACTGTGAGTGGAACACTTGCATTTTCTGGTGGAACAAGTGGAAGTCCAAATTACTTGTCTATGTGTAATTATACTAGTAGTACTAACACTAAAGTTACCATTGGTGCAGGCAGTACAGGAGCTGTTTCAGGTATGGATCAATATGATTATTTCACTGCTGCATCTAATGCGGCTCCACAAATTGTATTTAATGGGCCTTCGGGTCAGACATTTGCGCCCTATTTTAGTGGTACATTTACAAATTATAGTACTGTCCTAACGCAGGGAAATGTTACTATAAATGGTTCTCTTACTACGGCACGAGTTAGTTTGGCTAATGGAACAACTTTGGCAATGGCTTCAACTGGTACACTATCATACAATCCCACCTCTGGAACTTCAACATATTCAGGAGGATTATTGGATGCAAGTACTGGAAATTTAGTAATAACAGGTTCTTACGATTTTACTGGAAAAACATTCTTCAATACTGGAAAAACAATCAACAATCTTACTTATAATAAATCTGCTGGTTATTTAACACTTGGGTTTAATGCTACTATTTCCACTTTGAATTTAACAGCAGGTACTGTAAACAATGCGGCCAATAATATCACGATTACTACAGCTTTAAATAGGAGTGGCGGTAATTTATCAGTAAAACCAATTTATAGTGGTTCACCCGCCATCAATATTGCACAATCTGTTACTTCAGGTGTTGAACTATTTCCAACTGCTACCAACACTTCAACTGTAACAGTAAATGATGGTTTTACTTATACTTTAAATGGGACAGGGATAACTAATTTTAGTGGACTTAGTGGAGGTTTGGGTTATACTTCTGCTTCTACTTATACACTTACAATTGGAACACTTTGGCCTGCAAGTGGCAATGTAGTGTCTGGAACTCAATATTATAATGGAGCTAACCTTTATACTGCAACGAATAATGGTACAGTAGGAACTGCCCCTACTGCAACTTCTGGTACAGGTACAGTTTCAGGTGGAACTGCTACATGGATTTATGCAGGTACTGCGGCAACTGGAGTTGCTATTCCTGAATATGGAGTCATTTCTAGTATTGTCTTTACAAATGGAGGTTCAGGTTATACTACTGCCCCGCCCATTACCATTCCTGCACCCGCAACCCCTGCATG
>CANCKV010000567.1 GCA_947378615.1 Chitinophagaceae bacterium
GTACTAATCCCCACTGTATGAAAATTTGAAGTTCTACCTGCATCTCCAATTAAATATTTACCTCCATCAGGGTGAAAATAGTAATAAGGTCTTCCTGTAGCAAAGCTATAAGTACAATTAAAGCCTGTATTTATCTTGTCAAAGTATCGCTTTAAAACTAAAGAAGCTGTGTGCTTAGCGGCAAACGTAGGTTCAAGCTGATTTGGATATTTATTAAATTCAGACCTCCTGTCCTAATCGCAAACTAACAAACAGCAGATTTGTAAATTAGTCGAAGTTCCGTATCAGGATAAATTGTTTCAGTTTCATTCAGTACTTTACAAATTTGCGAGACTAGTTCATTTACTTTTGGTGTATTTAGCGAGTGTAGTTTTACAGTAAGTGTTTTGTTTTTTATATCTGGAATCAAATCTATTGGTGTTGAGATAATGTTTTTTATGACCATCCTTTTTTCATCTTCATATCTTCCATATACACCATGAAGCAAATTGGCTATTGCTGTTTCTGCCCTGTAGCAAATCATTTTTAAAGTAGACATAAAATAGGCACTTTCTGTTTTAAGTTTTGTAAACCTTTTTTCTTCTGGCAATTGGGCTAGAGTAATCTTATCGGGTATCTCTTTTCTTTTCTCCATTAATTCATTGACTGTTGTTTGTTTGGCTTCAATTTGTGCCACCAGTTTTGCTTCTGCTTCTAAACCTGCCCTAAATTCTTCCAATTCTGTTGTTGTGTTCAGCTTTATATTGTTCAGCAATTTTGCTTTTAACCGTTGTAGTTTTTCCTTTTCCTTTTTTATTTTATGACTGATAGACCTATAGTCAGGGTTCACTATCTTTTTGTCCAAATCAATGGATTCCACACCATATTGTACCAAATGGTCAAGACTAAAATCAGCCAACATATACTTGAAATAATTCTCCTGTAGCCATCTGTTGAATAATGCAGGTGCAACTATATGTGTGGGCAATGTCGGGTGGGTGGTAACTAGGGCTGTCTGATGTTCACGAGTGGTCAAGCGCCTGATTTCCCTGAATTTAAAGCCATTCAGCTCTATTGGTTTCTCGCAAAGTAGCATTGTTTTCTTGTTCTGACCATTATCTACCACCCCCATTTCTGTAAAAGCACCCTCATCCCATTTGTCTTTCACGTTTTTACGATAGGAGATAATGGCAATGCGGTACTGCTCCCATAAGCGTATGAAAAAGGCAGGCTCATACGCCTCCCTGTCAAATATCAGGGTGCATACCGGAATTTGATTGGTTGGGTCATGCTTCTTTATGATGCCGCTAGACAGCAGTTGTGGTATCATTACATGTTCAATCATGTATTGTAGTTTCTCACTTAGTTCTCCTGTCCATACCATCAATGGTAAACCTTGTGCATCGTTCAGCCAAAAGTCTGCGGTGGCAGACAGGCATAGCTTTTGTCTGCTTACATATTTCTTTGTCAGCAAGGCTGCCGATCCATTGTATATTTTCACATGACCATCGGTATATAAAAACAGGTTATCATCCGTTTTCTTGTTCCATTCCAAAGCCAATTTTTGATTCAGTGTGCATGTGGTCTTATTATCAAACAGTTCTGCCATTTTGCTGCGCAAACATTTTATGGCAGGTATTCTGTCTAAGCCTATCAGCTTACCCATCTCACCTGGTGCACATTGTTTTAACTGCTCTGGATTCTTTATCCTGCACAATATCATGAATGCCAATGTAAGTATGATGGACTCCAGCTTGTAATATCCCTCCTTTATCTTGTGGGTGTCCTTTATGGTCATCAACCCCTGACTCAATAGGGCGGGCAATAAAAACAGCACACCGCCATTGGGCACACTATTGTGCGTCTCGAATCTCGGTGTCACACCTTCTATTATGCGATATCTAGCCAATACTCTTTCTGTCTCATTGGTTGTGGCAATACCCATCAGGCTCGATGCATCCTGTGCACTTCTTTCATTGGGTTGTGTCCCTGATGATGGTATTATTTGACAGGATTTTTTTTTAAATGACTAACCTTTAGAGCATAACGAATGGAAGACTCCTTTACGTTACATTGTCTGGCAACTTCACAATTGTTCTTTCCCTCATCCAATAGCTTTTGTGCCAGTTCCAGATTATCCCCCACTAATTTATAACAGTGACCGTGCCTGTTGTCTGGTTTGAAAAAGCCTGACTCCCCCTCTGTAGCATAAGTTCTACACGACCTGTTTACAAAATCTATTGAAATATGAAAAGCACTTCGTATCTCGGTTTTCTTACATAAGCCTTGTGCAATCAAATTGCTGATAAAAAATCGAAATGCTTGTATGTCACTTTCTGGATGAGAATAAATTGGCAAGCCATTTACCAAATAAAACACAATGCCATTCATGCTAAAAAATCCAACATTGCCATTTATCAATGTCGTATCGCTCGTGAAAAGGGGTAAACTCATCTGCATCTTTCAAAGATAAACAGGCAAATTTATTTTACGAACTCTTTTTAAATTCTTATTGTTGATAAGGGTATAGGACAGGAGTTCTGAAATTTATAATCCCTTTCCCAATTATTCTATTTTAACTTTTGCTCCTCCTTTCCAGTCAATATTCTTAAATCAGAGAGTGCAATGCGATAAGATAATTGTGCCGCATACAAATCTGCTTCCGATTTAGCCAATTGGGATTGCGTGTTCAATAAATCTTCTTTTAAATTCAATCCTGCCACTTGTTTGTCTGATTGGACCTTTAGTGCTTCTTTTCGGTAAGTCACTGCTTTTCGGGCTACAGCAATCAATGCTTCGGACTGACTTATTTTCCTGTATGCCTTTTCTCGTTTCTTTTGAATCTATATTAAATGATGAATCCTAACCTTTTTCCTTCCTAAATGCACTCGTAACAATTATCCCCGAAATGGCAAAATAAACCATACTGTTCAGGGGCTTTGAACTAATCATACATTGACCTGAACTACAACCCACAAACTTCCAATAGAAATAGCCTGCTATTGCACCTAAAATAGCACCTATGAAGTATTCTCGGTTGTTAATTAACCATTTTGAAAGACTAAACCTTTTCATATATCAAATTTTTCATCATTTCAATACCTCCACCGTTATATACCTCTTCAATACCCGACTTAATAAG
>CANCKV010000568.1 GCA_947378615.1 Chitinophagaceae bacterium
GCAAGTAATTAGTGGTTAGTTATTAGTGGTTAGTTATTAGTGGTTAGTTATTAGTGGTTAGTGGTTAGTGGTTAGTGGTTAGTTATTAGGGGTTAGTAAAAAAACAAAAAAAATGAAGGTGCGATAAATATTTTATTAATAATCGCACCTTCAATTTTTATTTTATTTTTCAATTAGTTATATAACTAAGCTTTTAGCACCACTAATCACTAACCACTAACAACTAACCACTAATAGCTAGTTCATGACACTGATGTGCAATCTCTAATTCTTCATTAGTAGGAACTACCAAAATCTTAACCTTAGATTGAGCAGTTTGATATTCCTTAATACCATCTTCCGACTTTTTAGTCGCTTCTTCCGAATAACTGATTCCCGCATATTCCAATCCTTCCATACATAATTGTCTAATAGCACCGTCATTCTCCCC
The DNA here is from genome assembly GCA_947378615.1 of Chitinophagaceae bacterium. Lineage (GTDB taxonomy): Bacteria > Bacteroidota > Bacteroidia > Chitinophagales > Chitinophagaceae > Parasediminibacterium. Next base: position 431 of record CANCKV010000568.1, read on the forward strand.
TATTCCACCCGTAAATACAATTGCATCTGCACCATTTAAAACAGCAAGATAGGAACCCACATATTTTTTAATTCGATACGCATACATCTTATAGGCAAGTGTTGACGCTTCGTCTCCATTCTTAATTGCGGCTTTAATATCACGCATATCGCTGTTTCCACATAAACCTAACATGCCGCTCTTTTTATTAAGAATGTCTTGTACCTGAACTGCAGTCAATCCAGTCTGTTCAATTAAATGAAAGACTACAGAAGGATCGATATCTCCACACCTTGTACCCATTATCAAACCACTCAAAGGGCCTAATCCCATAGAAGTATCTACACATCTACCACCATTCACTGCATCCATGCTGCAACCATTACCTAAATGAATAGTGATAATTTTAGCGTTTGGATTGCCTAGATAAGCAACTGCTTTTTCTGATACATACTTATGACTTGTACCATGAAAACCATACACCCTAACACCATAATTCTTATAATACTCAGGACTAATTGCAAAGCGATAAGCATAATCAGGCAAGGTTTGATGGAACGCTGTATCGAAAACTGCTATTTGTTTTGCCTTAACAAACAATTTTTCTGATACTTCTATACCAGTCAGATTCGCAGGAAGATGTAAAGGCCCAAGAGGAAATAATTTCTTGATTTGTGCTTTCACTGCTTCATCTACTATGATGGTTTTTGTAAATACATCCCCTCCATGAAGTACACGATGTCCTACAAGGTCAATTTCATCAGGCGAACTGATAACCCCTGAATCTTTATCCATCATCACATTAACCACCGAAGCGAGTGCTTCTGCATGATTCTTATCTCCGGTTTCTTTTTTAATGACAATTTCCTCTTCCCCCTTATACACTTTATGGATAAGAATGGTACCCTCGAGTCCTATTCTTTCTACCAAACCACTACAAACAAGTGTTGCTTCAGGCATTGACAATAATCGATATTTAATAGAACTACTACCACAGTTGACTACGAAAATTTGCATATTTTAAATTTAGTTATGAATTATGATTAGAGTGATTTAAAATGATTAGAGTGATTCGTTATGAAATATGAATTATAAGTACTTAAAATAATTAAGAAATTACTCATAATTCATAGTTCATAGTTTAATACTTATTGCGCTTGTATTGCTGTAATGACCACTGTATTGAAGATATCTTCCATGGTGCATCCCCTACTTAAGTCATTTACAGGCTTGTTGAGACCTTGTAACATTGGGCCTATTGCCAAAGCGCCGGTTTCTCTTTGTACTGCTTTATACGTATTATTACCTGTATTTAAATCTGGGAAAATCAATACACTTGCCTGACCTGCTACAGGAGAATTAGGCATCTTTTGTTTACCTACTACAGGGTCAACAGCTGCATCATATTGAATAGGACCTTCCACTTTTAAGTCGGGTCTCTTTTCTTTTACAATTTCAGTCGCCCTTCTCACCTTTTCAACGTCCTCCCCTACTCCTGATGTTCCAGAAGAATAAGATAACATGGCAATTAAAGGTTCAATACCAAATGAAATACTACTCTCAGCAGCAGAGATGGCTATTTCTGCCAATTGTTCAGCTGTAGGATTAGGATTCACTGCACAGTCTCCAAATACACAGACTCTATCTTCCAAACACATGAAGAAGACAGAAGATACTGTTTGAATGCCGGGTTTTGTTTTTACAAACTGTAAAGCCGGACGAATCGTATGTTGTGTAGTATGTACTGCTCCTGAAACCATTCCATCAGCATCACCTAAATAAACCATCATAGTACCATAATACGATACATCCGAAATCATATCCCGAGCCATTTCTAGGGTAACATTTTTAGATTTACGAAGTTCATAAAGTGATTCAGAATATCTTTCGAAGTCAAGAGACTTCAAAGGGTTTATGATAGTTACATTTTCTCTTGAGAAAGAAAGATTCAATCGCTTAAATGATGCTTCTATTTCTTCATTATCTCCCAATATAGTTAAGGAAACTACATCTTGTTGTAATAACCTTGCAGCAGCAATCAATACTCGATCATCATTTCCCTCAGCCAATACAATATGTTTCTTCTGACTCTTCGCCCTCTTCACCATTTGATATTGGAACATGTGAGGAGTGATACCGGTTGAATGGAATGTCTTTATCTTTTCTTCCAATCCACCTACATTAATATATTTATCAAAAGTATTTATTGCTAAATCAATTTTTCGAACATTATCAATACTAATCCGTGACTGAGTATTACTAATATTAGCAACTGTTTCGAAGGTTCCTGTCTGCACTTGAATTACAGGTACTACTGTCTCTAATCCTGCAATCAATCGTAGGATTGGAGGTTCAGGTTCAAGACCACCTGTAAGAATCAATCCAGCAACTTTTGGATAATTGGAAGAAAGATTTGCTTGCATGGCAGCCAAAATAATATCGCCCCTATCTCCTGGAGTAACTATCAACGTATTTTCAACTAATCTCAATAACAGATTGTTCAATTGCATGGCACCTACAATTGATTTATCCACTTGATTAGAAAGTTTTTCTTTCCCTAATAATACAACTCCATCTATAGAATCTGTAATTTCCTTCATTGTTGGGTTATCGAGATTTTTATCTCTAGGAATAATACTCAACAAAATATCAGCAGGCAAAAGGTTCTCAAGGGTATATTTAAGTGAATCAATTAATGTTGGATTAGCT
>CANCKV010000569.1 GCA_947378615.1 Chitinophagaceae bacterium
GGGTTTCGACCATTTGTTTTCCATCCAACCTAAAGCGGTAGAGCCAATGTTGGAAGTGTGGATTGAAAAGGCAAAAGCTACTGTACTCACGCCCATAAACACCTTTATCAATACGGTGAAAAACAACTACACTGGTATTGTCAATGCAATGAAAACAGGGTTTACAAATGCAGGCGCAGAAGGAATAAATAGTATAATACAATTGACTAAATCAAGGGCTAGAGGATTCCGGAATATCAACAATTTTATAAGTATGATTTATATGCTTGGAAATAATTTCAAATTTTCTTAATTCCACTAACTATACCGAAGAACCAAATTACAATGCTTTTCTTTCTCCTATCTGTTGCCTCCACATTGCATAATAAAGTCCTTTATCTTGCAGTAATTCAGCATGACTTCCTGTTTCTACAATCTGTCCTTTTTCTAAAACATAGATTCTTTCAGCGTGCATGATCGTACTTAGTCGATGTGCGATCATCACAGTAATTTGATTTTTCTCTGCTGAAATTGTTCTAATAGTGTTTGTAATAGCTTCTTCTGTCAATGAGTCTAAGGCAGAAGTTGCTTCATCAAATATAAGAAGATGCGGTTTTCTTATCAATGCCCTAGCTATAGAAAGACGTTGCTTTTCTCCACCACTCAATTTTAATCCCCCTTCTCCTATCAAAGTATCAAGCCCAAGTTCTGCCCGTTGAAGTAAGTTTTCACAACTAGCTTTGTGTAATGCATCATAAATATCCGCTTCTGTAGCTTCCGGAGAAGCAAATAATAAATTCTCCTTTATTGTACCACTAAAAAGTTGTGTATCTTGAGTTACAAAACCTATTTGGCCACGTAATTCATCAAAATCAATTTCAATTCCAGGCTTTTCATTGAAATAAATATGTCCTTCTTCTGCCCTATAAAGTCCAACTAACAATTTGACAAGTGTACTTTTCCCTGCCCCACTTGGTCCAACGAAGGCAATTGTTTCCCCCTGATTTACGGTGAAACTGATATTTTCTAAAGCCTTATACTGAGCAGTAGCGTGTTGAAAGGAAATATTGTCGAAACGTAAATGCTTAATTTCTCCAACTTTTACTGGAGCAATTGGTTTTGGTTCAACTGGTCTTTTCATTAATCTATCAAAATTATTCACAGATGCTTCAGCCTCTCTATAAGAAGTTATAATGCTACCTAATTCCTGCAACGGGCCAAAAATGAAGAAACTATAAAATTGCATTGATATTAATTGTCCTGAAGTTAATTTACCTCCAAAGACAAGGTATGAAAGTATAAATAGAATGACGGCTCTTAATAGATGAACAGTAGTGCCTTGCAGAAAAGCAATACTTCTGACTCTTTTTACTTTTGACAACTCTAAACCAAGAATCTTATACGTATTGGTATTCAAACGCTTTACTTCTTGTTGAGTGAGGCCTAAACTTTTTATTAATTCAATATTTCGTAAACTCTCTGTAGTACTTCCTGCGAGTGATGCAGTTTCTTTGATAATATTTTTTTGGATTACTTTTATTTTTTTACTCAATATCCCAACTAAAAATGCAAGAATAATGATTCCTGCAAAATAAACTAGAATCAAGCTCCAATGAATTTTGACAGTTACAATCATTAGAAATATAATTCCAACTACAATCGGAAAGAGAATATTGATGAAATAACCAATAAATTGTGAACTATCTTGACGAACCTTTTGCAGGATAGACAAGGTTTCGCCACTTCTTTGGTCGGCAAAATCCTGATAAGGTAAGCGCATTGAATGCTTTAATCCATCAGTAAATACTTTTGCACCAAATTTCTGAACAACAACATTTACTACATAATCTTGAAAAGATTTGGCGATTCTAGAAACCATCGCTACGCCAATAGACATGCCTAATAATAGACCAATATGTGAGAGAAAGGCATTATCATCAACTATTTTGCTAATTATTAATCCCTTTTTTCCAACTACTCCACAAGTATTGAGATAGTCGATCATTTTCCCAAATATTGTTGGATCGAGTAATGAAAAAACTTGATTGACGGCAGCTAATAACATTGCAAGTGTAAGTTGCAAACGATAGGGAGAAAGATACTTAATTAAAATTTTCATTTATTTCTGTGTGGTTGTTACTAAAAGGATGCAATAATGCACTTTTTTTTGATGATAATATCAATATTATAATAGAATTACAATCTAATTAGTCTAAAAGTTGTAAAAATGGGGAATATGTTTAGAATACTTAATTAGACTCAACCACAATTTATGAATCTAATGAATTTTCAATCATTAACAGTAAATCTTTTGCCAATCAATACATATTTTTTCAGAAGCCTTTCAATTAATATTGTATAAGTTGGAGATTTCAACTCATCATGAAAATATACTTTTACTGAAGTGCAAATGTTCTAGATTTCATTCTCAGGCAAGATAGAAGCCTTTTGTGAAATATCATGAAATATAGAATCTAGTTCAATTGCAGTATTTTTAAGATGGTCAACGAGTATTTTCTTACTACTTTCAGAATAATCATTATGACGTTCGAGGAATTTGACTAATGCAATTGTATTTGGTAGTGTATTTCGCAATGCCTTATTACTTGTCAACATTATTTCTGTTAGTTGTAAATCTTTTAACTCTACAATTTTAGAAAACGATTCCGATTTTTCTTTTTCCTCAAGACGTTCTTTCTTTTCTTTTTTTTCATAATAAACTCCAATTGTTACAAATAAACCAATAAGAATCGTACCTAAACAAGCATGTACACGAGAGTATAATGTTCTATCTATTGTCAATACTTTTTTGTAAAGTGGTTCTGAAGGACAAAAAATAATACAAGTTAGACATACAAAAAGTGTAAATAAGATATAGCTAAGTGTTGTTTTATCAAATTCTCCTTCATCATCAATAATCATAGCGAGTGCTGACAGCAATACAATAAAATGTATGACTCCTGCCAAACTAAAGCCAAACATAATCATTGTTATTGCTCGAAAAAGATTCCAAGAAACCACATAAATCCCTTTTATATATGGCTTTCCCCATTTGTAATCTGCATAAAAAACGATAGAAATAAAAAACAGAAAAAAAAGATTTTTGAAAAATGCTAGGTATAAATTGAAGC
>CANCKV010000570.1 GCA_947378615.1 Chitinophagaceae bacterium
CACCACTGTTTTTGCCGATGGATTGTAATCGCCAACAACAACATCTGCAATGCTATTTCCCGTTTCGGTTCCTAAATGCCAACAATAAAGGATGGAGGAAACCAAGTCATTTATTTGCGTCAATACCAATGGTCTTCCTGCAGAAAGCAATGCCACTATTGGTTTTCCTGTTTTCTGTAATGCCTTTATCAATTGCACCTGTCCATCGGGGATAACAGGATTGGCAAGCGATTGGCATTCTCCTGCGAGCTTACCAGATATTCCAATATTTACCAAAATTACATCTGCATTATTAGCAATTTGGAATGCTTGCTGTAACAAAGAGTCCGAGGTGGTTCCATCGTCTTTATAACCATCGGTAAATCCGACTAATGAGGAACCCAACTTATTCGTTAGCCCATTAAACAGATTCACAACTTTTGCAGTATCCCCTTGACCGGGCCATCTATCTAACACATCTGCGTTTTTGTTGGCATAATAACCAATCAGGGCAACCTTGCTATCTTTACGAATCGGTAAAACGGCATTGTCATTCTTTAATAACACGATGGAGGCATCACCCGCCTTTCTTGCCTCGGCAATATTGGCAACTGTAAACATTTCTTTCTTTTCCCTTTCTTCGTTCGAGAACTTATAGGGGTTTTCAAACAAACCAAGTTTGAACTTATAATATAATATCGGCCTTACAGCAGCATCAACAGTTGCCATGCTTACCCTTCCTTCTTTAACCAATTCTGGCAAAGAATTGATAACTGCCCTCGATTCCATATCCATCATACTACCTGCATTGAGGGCTTTTTGTGTAGCATCTTTTTTATCTACTGCGTACCCGTGATTTATCATTTCACTAAAAGCCCCCCAATCACTCACCAAGAAACCTTTAAAACCCCATTTGTTTTTGAGGATATCAGTCACCAAATATTTGCTGCCTGAAGTAGGAACGCCCTCGAAGACATTGAATGAGTTCATGATGGTTGCAGCACCCGCATCAACGGCTGCCTTATAGGGTGGCAAATACTTGTTCCATAACATCACCCTTGAAATATCCACCTGATTATATTCCTTTCCCTCTTCCACAGCACCATAAACTGCATAATGTTTTATACAAGCGAGAATGTGTGTCGTGTCATTCAAATTACCTTGAAACCCTCGAACTCTTGCAGCAGATAATAGACCACCATAATAGGGGTCCTCTCCTACCCCTTCCATAATTCTACCCCATCGAGGGTCGTTAGTTATGTCGCACATAGGGGCAAACGTCCAATGTAATCCTGCTGCTGCTGCCTCCCTTGCTGCAATAGAAGCATTCATTTCAGCCTGTTTCAAATCCCAACTACATGCCTCTGCCAAAGGAATTGGAAATATAGTTTTGAATCCATGGATAACATCAAAAGCAAACAAAAGGGGAATACCTAAACGGGTTTGTTCCACTGCAACTTTTTGCATCTCTTCGGTTTTCTTCGCACCAATGATATTTAGAAACGACCCTATCTTTCCTTTTTTCAAGTCTTGCACCTTCTTTTTTTCACTTGAGTCTTCAGTACTTGGCCCCGTTAAAAACCGACCACTAATTTGGTTTAATTGACCTGCCTTTTCTTCAATGGTCATCTTAGATAATAGGTCTTTAACTCTTTCTTCTATAGATGCTTTTGGATTTTTATAAATAGGCAAAACCACTTTACTATTCTGTGCCTCCACTTTTCCTCCAATCAATAATAAACAGAATGCTGATAAACAAATCGCTTTTTTCATTTTTTATAATTTTACTTTGGGGGCTTTCTTTGCCCTATCTTTTGTCAAATATATTATCCTACATACTTATACTAATAATTATTTCGAATTTATACCATTGATTTAATGATTCTGAGATAACATAATTGATTCACTTTATCTTAAAGTAAACTACCCCTCCTTTTAGTTTTTCATGAACTGCCTAATCATTTTCTCCCCTGACTCATCTCCAATTTCTATTGTATAAAGACCTTTTGGCAAGCTGTTTGTACTAATTGTCAAAAGATTATTTTTAGGAATCAAATGCTTTTTTACAAATACTTCCTTTCCTTCTATAGAAATTATTTTAATAGAAAAATCTTTGTTTGAAACATTCCTGAAATAAATATTCAAGAAGCTTTTCGCAGGATTTGGATATAATTTTACTCCCCAAATTTTAAAATCATCAATAACCATCCTTGCTATATCACTATATTTAATTTCACCATTTTGACTGATTGCCTTAATTCTATAATACCAAACATTTGCAATTGCAGGAAGGTGATTGTCTTCTACAGAATAGGTTTCTGCATGTGTTGCATTTATGGCAAAAATTTCTTCGAAATGGATACCATCCAAACTCCTTTCAATGGTGTATGAAGCTATGTTTTCCTCATTTGCTACTTTCCATCCGATGCTTGTACTATTTGTATTACCTGTTGCTTTCACCTCCACAAATACTACAGGCAAAACAGTATCATTAGAATTTCTTATGAAAGAAACATCATCAATGTTCAATGAATTGCCCGCATTGGCATCGGAATAGAATTCTACTACTGCACGATTATTCTGAACTGTTACGGGTTGTACTAATTGTACCCAACTACCATTAGTTTTCACAATATTTTGGGTAAGAGGTGTACCACCACTAAGCACCCTCATCTGGCAAGTATTTTGTCCACCGCTACAATTTACCCAAGCTGAAAGATTGTAATTACCATTGGCAATATTGGATAAAATTTGTCTTGTAGCTGTCTTGTACGCTTTCGTGTAATAATGTTTTAGGCTTGCTAATCCTTGATGAAAAATCGCAGTATCGATAGAAGTGGCAACCGTATCAAATTTGGTTGCTACACCTTTAATATCAAAACTTTGGGCATTAATCCAACAAAGAGGACGATGCAAGTTTTGAGGTCGTAAGTCATAATCAAAACTTCCTTCACTGATTAAATCCATATTAGGCTGAATGGTGTTTGGGGCATAAAACTTGAACCAATCCACCAACATCTCTGCACCTGCGGGACAAGACATATTTGCTGTAAAAGTAGTGCTATACCCTTTGGGAGTTGGCAAACCACTAAACTGAACGCCTAATTGTCCATGATGTTGCATTGATTT
>CANCKV010000571.1 GCA_947378615.1 Chitinophagaceae bacterium
ACTATTGATACTTTAACTACGGGGGGAAGTGTAACTCATTCTTATAGTACTCCTGCACGGTATTTAACTTCTTTAAAGGTAACAGATACGGATGGATGTTTTAATATTTCTCAGAAAGGGGATACTGCCTTCCCGAGTGGGCCGAAGGCTAATTTTTATTGGACACCCACTTATATCATTACGGGTACAGCGGCCAACTTTATTAATTCAACCAATACTTTTGGAGATAGGCTAGTTAATTATATTTGGACATTCTTTAGCGATAGTTCTACTGCTTCAACTACAAATACGACACATGCTTATACCACTGCAGAAAAAGACTCTGTTCAATTGATTGCCATTAATCCTCAGAATAATTGTCGTGATACTATTGCCTATCCCCTAATGATTAAAAGGGTATTTGCTGTATTTACTTTAACTACTAAATATTCAGATGTCAAAAATACCTGTCCACCAATGCAGGCGGTGTTTACGAGTCATTCTGTTAATGCAGATAGGCTTAGATGGGATTTCGGGGATGGTTCGGGTAAGGCTATCTCAAAAGATACATTTGCTAGTCATACCTACGACCAACCTGGTATTTACACAGTTTGGTTATATGCCTACAAGAATAGTTCACTACTCGATTCCACTTCTCAAACGATTGTTGTGAAGGGTGCTTATGCCAAAGTTATTTCCGACTTAACCCAAGGATGTATTCCTGCGACTATCAACCTGAAATCTAATCAGTTTAATACAGCCACTTTTACATGGGATTTTGGTGATGGAACCGTCATCGTCAATAGTCCAGATTCTTTTGTTACCCATCAATATGTTTCAGCAGGTGTTTTTACACCTCATATTTTATTGAAAGATATTAATGGTTGTAACTCTTCGTTCCCTTCTCAAAAGCCAATAATTGTTGATTCACTTCATCCTTCTTTTTCAATCAATAAGTTGCCCGTTTGCGATTCAGGAACGGTACTTTTTACCCCACATGTTATCAGTTTCTCTGCCGATTCCTTAAGTATGCCTTTGTCGTATCATTGGACTTTTGATACGGGTAAGGTCAAGAATACTTCAAATAGTGCGTTACCATCATTTAATTACAAAACCCTTGGTAGCTACCTAGTTACACAAACAATCACTTCTGCTATTGGATGTGTGGCGACTTATACGGATTCCGTTTTTGTGAAACCATCTTCTAGAGGTATCATTAAGGCGCCTGCCACCACTTGCGAAGGATTGCCCGTTACTTTTACTGCAACTCAGTCATATCCGGGGGATGTTCGGTGGCATTGGAAATTTAATAATGGCGATACCTCAATTTTGCAAAATCCTCTGCCAGAAATTTTTAAATCAGCAAAGGATTCCATTATTATCGACACCATTCTGTTGGTTACCATGCTCAATAATTGTTATGATACCACTCCCTTTTATTTAAGGGTGAATCCATTCCCGAGGGTGAATCTATTGCCAAAATTCAAGCAGATTTGTGAAGGGGACACTGTAAACCTTACCGCTTATGATGGCAATCGGTATGAATGGAGTCCCGGTTCATATCCATTTACAAAGTCAACGATAAATGTAAAGTTGTTTGACACTACCACCTTTTATGTAAAAGTTACAAATGCACTAGGTTGTACAAATACGGATTCCTCAATAATTGGTGTGACGCCTGAGATTAAAAAAACACTGTTATTTCCAAGAGATACATTTGTATGTAAAGGTTTAAGCGTACAATTGCCGGTGCGGGGTGCAGATAATTATTTATGGTTAAAAGATAGTGCTACCTTGACTAATTATGCCAATAACTCATCGAATCCTACAGCCACTCCTGTTGTCTCTCCAACGATTTATCAGTTTGTTGCATGGAATGGAAGTTGTTCTCATGATACTGAAAAAATAAATGTGGTACAGATTCCATACCCAACTATTTCAACGAGAGATACCTTAACTATGTTCACAGGAACAAGTGCTGTTTTAAGTGCAACAGTATCTCCTGATGTCATTAATTATCATTGGTCACCCTCCGATTATCTAAATAATACGGATACTTCTTCGCCAACATGCACCCCTAAGAATGACTTAGTCTATACAGTTTCTGTGTCAAATTCAAGTGGTTGTACGGTAAGGGATTCTATTTCGATTCATCTGCTTTGTTCTGAATCCCTTTTTGTTCCGTCAGGATTTATTCCTTCGAGTAATTACTTGGATAATAATATTTTTTATCCAAAGGGGCAAGGACTTAAAGAAATATTATATTTTAGGGTATATAATAGGGGAGGAGAGTTATTATTTGAAAAGACCCATTTTCAGCCAAATGATAAAGCATTTGGGTGGGATGGTATTTTTCAAGGTAAAAAGGAATCTGTAGGAACGTATGTATTTACCATTAAGGCGCAATGTGATACGGGAGAGTTTTTTGAGAAAAAAGGAACGATAGTGTTAATTAGGTGATGTTAATGTGAATTTGTGATTCATTAGTTTCAGCGTCCAATTTCCCTTTTGAGGGCAATGTCATTAATTTAAGGAAATTCATAGTGGCGGGAATTACCATAAACACAGGATTTCATTACCGTTCGCTTCGAAAATCACCAAGACTGTCACACAGAGGCAGTAATTAGAGTTTCTCAAGTTTTTTGAGATGACATTTAAATTAAAACCCACCCCTACCCCTCCCAAGAGGGGAATTGCGAAGAATGAAGCGAAATTTGCATCATTTACTAAATAAATTCGCTTCATTCTTCGCTAATAGCTTCGAGTTGCCCCTCTTGGGAGGGGTTGGGGTGGGTTTTTAGGTTAATGTGAGTTATCTTAATTTTGATAGGTATTTTGCAATTTAAAAGATGTCATCAGCAGCTTGTCGAAACCGGGATAATTCAAGGTTAATTCCTTTTTTGCATGCCCTTCGACAAGCTGCTAATGACAAGTAGTTGATTTGTTTGAAAATCAATGATGAAAGTTTAAGTTCCTTACGGCTTCGACGGGCTCAGCTTGACAATCACCCTGATTTTCGGAGAGTACGTAATGTCATTTCAAAAAACTTGAGAAACTCTAGATGAAAGTTTAAGCTGCTTAAGCTTCGACGGGCTCAGCCTGACAATCACCATGATTTTCGGAGAGT
>CANCKV010000572.1 GCA_947378615.1 Chitinophagaceae bacterium
AAACGCAAGGGAATATTATCTGGCGAAAAATTAAGTGCTTCTATCAATTGTTCAATACCCTCGTTCATAATTATTAGTGGTTAGTTGTTAGTGGTTAGTTATTAGTGGTTAGTTATTAGTGGTTAGTTGTTAGTGATAAGTTGTTAGTATTTATTATTTGAAAGTTTGTAGTTGATGAAGCTGAAAAAAGGATGTTAAATTAATCATTCTAAAAACTTATCACTAACAACTAACCACTAACAACTAATAAAGTATCCTCACCTTAATAGTCTGTTTGATATTCCTCAACAACTCTACTGCTTGAGCAGATAATTCTTTATCAACATCAAGTACAACATAGCCAATATCGTCATTTGTTTTAAGATATTGCCCCAAGATATTAATATGATTTATTGCCAATTCTGTGTTTATCGCACTTAATACGCCCGGAACGTTATTATGAATATGCAGAATACGGTGTGCCCCATCCACTGCAGGAAGCCCTAAAGCAGGAACAGTTTGTGAACCATGAGTAATTCCTTTTTCAAGATATTCATACAATTTTTCACTTACATCTTCTCCAATATTTTCCTGTGCTTCTTCCGTACTACCCCCAATATGTGGAGTTAGTATTACGTTTGAAAGCCCTTGAAGTGGAGAAGTAAACTTATCTCCATTTTTTTCAGGTTCCCAAGGAAATACATCCACTGCTGCCCCACCAATATGACCTGATTTGAGGTGTTCTGAAAGTGCATCAAGATCTACCACTTCTCCCCTAGCATGATTAATTAATATGGCTCCCTTCTTGAATAATTGCAAATTTGATTCATTAATCAAGTTTTTTGTTTGTGCTGTTTCAGGCACATGCAATGAAACAATGTCAGACTCTTTTATCAATTCATCCAAACTATTAGCCGCAACTGCATTTCCTAATGGAAGCTTTTTCACAATATCATAAAATAATACTTTCAGTCCAAGGCTTTCTGCAATGATACTTACCTGTGAACCAATATTTCCATATCCAACTAGTCCAATAGTTTTTCCACGCATTTCATAGCTACCTGTAGCTACTTTATTCCAAATACCTTCATGAGCCGACTTATTTTTATCAGGAATGCGCCTCATTAGCATAATTGCCAACCCAATTACAAGTTCTGCAACACTCCTCGTATTACTATAAGGTGCATTGAAAACACTAATACCCATCTTCGTGGCCTCTTTCAAATCAACTTGATTGGTGCCAATACAAAAACAACCGATAGCCTGAAGCTTCTTTGCAGATTCTAATACTTTTTTTGTAATGTTAGTCTTCGACCTGATTCCAAGAAGGTGGACATCCTTTACTGCTTGAATAAGCTCTTCTTCACTTAATGCACCTCCTATTTTGGTCACATTGGTATAGCCGTTATTCTTGAAGTATTGCACGGCTTTGTCGCTGATGTTTTCCAAAAAGAGAATGTTTATTTTCTCTTTGGGATAACTTGTTAATTGTTCCTTGCTCATGTCGGCGAAAATAGTTGATAATTAATTATTACTTAGGGAAAACTATCATTGTAATAAAATTTTATGAAAAATAAAGTGTTTTCTTTCAATAGAATGGTAACGGTTGCAATTCCCTTATTTAATAGAATTATCATTATTAGATGAATTTCATTTGCTTTTTTTCGCCTTTTATAAGCTCCTTCCTAGTTCTAATAAAGATAAATTTCATTACTCAGTTTCAAATCCCTGTTCATTTCCCAATCAAGTACCTACATTTTTGATTATACAGTTAATTTACGAAAGAATTAAGATGGCGAAACAAATGATTCGGTTGAAGATGCAGCTGTGAAGGCATCATATTATTTAGAAATCGAATTAAATAATTTATAGACAGTGAAGAACAAATGAAATAATCGGGAAATGAATCGTTCGTTTGCCGATTATTTCATTTTCAACATATCAATGATTTGTTTTATTCAGATTCATCCTCTTCATCCTCATCGTACCCTCCCTCTTTTAAAATATCTGAATAAACTTTTTTAAAATCATTTGAGATAAGAAATTCGAACTCTAACTGCAATGCAGATATTATTGGATTTTCTTGAATAACAAGTGCTATGAATTGATAATAATAAATGGCTTCCTTTGTGTTACCATTTCGAACATTTACAAGCAATCTTAACATCGCAAATAGATTTAATTCAGTTTCGCTAAATACATCTACACTCGGAAATATTTTTTGTAGGTCCGTTCCTTCAATTATATATTTAATACTAGCATCTGGTTCATTCAAATAATAACCACCTAATGCAAATAACAATTTAAATGATACATATTGAAACGCCAATTTCTTGATAATAGGTTTCAATTTCATTAAGGCATCTTCATTATTTTGCATTAGGGCTTTTTCATAAAGCAAAGACATAATGAAGGGGTTGTGTTGATATTTGTAAACGTTTTCCGATACTCTGTCTATATCAAATTGCATTAAAACCTCTTCGGAATCAGTGAGTCGTTCTAAATCACGATAATTTTTGACATCCCGTTCCATCATTTCAGTACATTCTTTTCCCAACTTATCGTTCATCCAAGAAGAGTATTCTTCTGATTCCTCATATAAGACATACTCTAACCTTGTTTCTAATTCTTCTTCAGAATAAAATAAATCTTGCCTTTTAATTCGCAAGGTCCTAATTTCAAGTTCAATTTCAAGATTTAAAATCTCATTCGGCAATCTTTTTTCAATTTTTTTTGAATCCAATAAGTCGTCAAGATGAATGTTAATTGCATCATACATGGTAATTAACCCCATTGGAAAATCATCAATAAATTCAAAATCTTCCTCTTCATCATCGTCATCATTAGTATCATTATCCGAAGAGTTTACTTCCTCAAATACATTTGCATCCATGGTGTAATAAAAATTATCCTTACCCAAGTTCTTCATTAATTTATCATAAACGTGTTTATACTTTGCAGACTGTCCTGGTTGCAAAATAAGATGAGGAATTCCATTTGGTCCACCTATCTTGATATCAATTAATGGAATGGCATCGTCATCTTCTTCCAAAATATATTTGGTAAAAGAAAAATCTGGATGAGGATTTATTTCATAATCTAATGCGTAATCGTGACCTGCATAT
>CANCKV010000573.1 GCA_947378615.1 Chitinophagaceae bacterium
GATGCGAAGGGTCGCTTCTTGTTACCCGGTGCCCTGAAAAAGCAGTTGGAGGAAGGAGAAAATACGTTCATGCTTGCAAGAGGTTTTGAAAAATGTATCACATTGTATCCCATGAAGACTTGGGAAGGAATAATGGAAAAATTTAAGGCGCTCAATCAATTTGATCCTGAAGTAAGGCAGTTCACTCGCCAATTCTTAGGTGGGGCAACTGAAATTGAATTGGACTCAGCAGGAAGAATGTTGATGCCTTCATTGTTCAAGGAATATGCATCGATTGGTAAGGATATAACAATTACTGCGGTATTAGACAGATTTGAAATTTGGGATTCGGTTAAATATAAAAAGCTCTTTGAAGAAGTGTCTCCAAAAGAATTTAGCGACTTGGCTAAAAAGGTGATGGTTGGACTTTAAGTCAATAATAGTAGGATTATGATGGAACAATCAAAAAGTCAAGTAGAAAATGTCCCTTCAGTGGGCAATATTGGTTCATCCTATCATATACCTGTATTATTTTCTGAAGTGATTGATGGGTTAGATATAAAAAGTGAAGGTATTTATGTCGATTGCACATTTGGAGGGGGAGGACATAGTAAAGGAATATTGGAAAAGCTTGGAAAGAAGGGTAGATTAATTGCTTTTGACCAAGATGCAGACGCAGCTAACAATCTTCCAGAGGATGAACGAATACTATTTATTCCACAAAACTTCCGTCATATACAAAGGTTTTTGAAATTATATAAGATTGGGCAAGTTGATGGAGTTTTAGCGGATTTAGGTGTTAGTAGTCATCAGTTTGATGAGGGAGATAGGGGTTTTTCGATTCGTTTTGATGGCCCTCTTGATATGAGGATGGACCAAAGAGAAGGTTTGACAGCTGCAGATGTAATTAATACTTATGCTGAATCAAAGTTGCATCTTCTTTTCGAACAATTTGGAGAGGTTAGCAACTCAAAAACATTGGCTAAGCATATTGTAGAGGCCCGAAAGCATACGCAGGTTCAAACGATTTTGCAGTTCAAATCAATGATTAGTCCTGTTGTGAAGGGGAATCCTAATAAATACCTCGCACAAGTATTTCAAGCCTTACGGATTGAAGTGAATGGTGAGATGGAAGTATTAAAAGAAATGCTTTTGCAATTGAATGATGTGGTAAAGGAAGGAGGAAGAGTAGCAATTATCACTTTTCATTCTTTGGAAGATAGGATTGCAAAACAGTTCTTTAAAAATGGCGGTTTTGAAGAGGAAGAAGATGATAATCCATTTGTTCAAACGATTAAAGAGCAAAAATGGAAGCTCATTAATAAAAAGCCAATTACGGCAACCGACGCAGAATTGAAAATTAATAAAAGAAGCAGAAGCGCAAAGTTGCGGGTGGCAGAAAGAATGTAGAAAAAGTGATGAGTTATGATCTATGAGTGATGAGTTTTGAATTGATTAAAACAAGAATAGGAAGCATATCAATTATCTATTAGTAATTATTAATTAAAAAAAGTGGCAGAACAGGTTGCAAATACTAAGACAGAAGGACAAAAAAAGAAACGTTTCAAAGCGTTCAGTGATTTGTTGTCCGAAGGAAGTTGGATAACAAAAAATCTGAACTTCTTTCTGTTTTTATCTGGAATTACCATTCTTTATATTGCTAATGGACACATGGCAGATAAAACGATTCGGAACATCAATAAAACAACACAAGAAATTAAAGACTTGCAATATGAGTATAAGACAGTAAAGAGTGAAGTGATGTACAAAAGTGAGGAAGCGCAGGTTGAAAAAGCTGCCGAACCTCTTGGATTAAAAATAACTAAGGATGTGCCACAGAGGTTGCAGCCAGAAAAAAAATCAGAGTAATATTAAGTTATACGTATTACGTTTTAAGTTGTATGTAAACAGCCTATCATGTAAGACGTAAAACTTAAAACGTAGAACTTAATACTTAAAACGTACAACAAAGAAAAATGGAAGTTAAAAAGGACATACTATGGAGGGTTTACCTCAGCTACATCTTGATTGTAGTGGTATGTCTTGTCATTTTTAGCAAGGCCGTTTACATACAACAGTTTCAGGGAAAGTATTGGAGAAGCATGAGTGATAGTCTGCATCAAAGAATCGAAGAAGTTGAGGCAGAAAGAGGAACGATTTATAGTGAAGATGGCAAAATGTTGAGCACAAGTATTCCTCAATTTGACATTTATATCGATTTTGCTGCAGATGGGTTGAGAGAAAAGAGTGGTGTATTGTTCAGAAAGAATCTTGATAGTCTTAGTTATTGTTTAGCACACCTGTTTCAAGATAATACGGAGGGAGAATATCGTAAAGTATTGTCTCATGGCTACAAAACAAAGGATAGATATTATCTACTAAAAAGAAATATTACTTATCGTCAGTATGAAGAGTTAAGGAAGTTTCCTTTAGTGAGATTAGGAAGAAACAAAAGTGGATTTGTGGCAACTAGCAAAACGATAAGATTGAATCCTTACAAGCTTTTTGCGTATCGTACTATTGGATTAGACCGTGAAAATGCCCAAAAGATTGGATTGGAACAGACTTATGATACGCTTTTAAAGGGTTCTAGTGGAAAAAGGTTGGTTCGTTACATAGCAGGAGGCGTAAGCGTACCTGTTGATGATTATCAAATAGAACCTGAAAATGGAAAGGATATCGTAACGACTCTCGATGTTTTCATACAGGAAGTTGCTGAGAATGCCTTACTTAAAATGATGATTAAAAACGAGGCAGAACACGGTTGTGCGATTGTCATGGAAACAAAAACAGGTAAGATTAAGGCAATCGCAAATCTTGGTAAGTGTGATAGCTGTCAAAAAAGAGATGGTCAATTAGTTTATAGGGAAGATTTCAATTATGCAATCAGTCCTTCAGAACCCGGTTCCACATTTAAGTTGGCAACCATGATGAGTTTGTGGGAGGACAAGAAAATTACGTTGGAAAGCATGGTTGATTTGAGTGATGGAACTTGGAATATAAATGGTCAGACTGTTTATGACTCAGAAAAACATGGTCGAATGACCGTAAATGCAAGACAAGCATTCGAGTTGAGTAGTAATGTGGGTTTGGCTAAAATGGCTTGGCAAGGGT
>CANCKV010000574.1 GCA_947378615.1 Chitinophagaceae bacterium
AAAGTAATTGCAATAGTGGAAGTAATAATTAGGTAAGGATTAGGTGTAAAATACCGATGATTGATTCTCTCAACCAAAATAAATACCAAAGGATGTAATAAATAAATGGAATAACTAGTATCCCCTAAATATTTAAGTGTCCTACGTAAGAATTCAGGTAGAAAATTAAAGTCACTAATATAAAACAGATAACAAATAAACATAATTAACGAAGATAAAAGTATTCGGTTAATACCCGTAACCAATAATACAGGTTCTCCTTGAACGGGATAATAAATGACAAGTAATAGACTAATAATTATTAATAATGGTGACCATTTTTTCAATAAACCTGATGGCATTGGCAAAGTTGCAACTAATATGCCCACTCCAAAATAAAGAAATTGATTAAAGGGATTCACAAACTTTGACCATTGATAGCCTAATCGAATTGTTGGATCCATTAACACGAATGTAAACAGACAAAAAGTAGCCAATATTACAAGTAAAGAAAGATAGAAATATGTTTTGTTGAGTTTATTTAAATAAAAGAAGAGAGGGAAAAACAAATAAAAGAATAGTTCATTTCCAATAGACCATGCGCCATTAGCCACAAATCCATCGGGGCGAATCATGCCCGGAAGAATGAAGAAATTTACAACCAATCGTTTTACATGATAAAACTCGGGTGCTGAATTTAATAGATAAGTAAAGAATACTGCCAACCACATTAATGGGAAAATCCTAAAGAATCTTTTAAGATAAAATTCAATCATACTATTTTTTTCTGGCAAGGCAGATTTTTTATTTGCAATAAATAAAGTCAACCCACTGAGTACATAAAAAATAGAAACGGCAAATATTTTAACTTTAGCTAAAACAGTACTTGCATCTACTTCGCCAAAACAAAGTAAGTTCATGTGATAAATCATTACGCCTGTTGCTGCTAAACCCCGTAAATAGTCGAGGGAATCGTTTCTTTTTACAGTTGTTATCGTACTCATTCTGTTTAATTTAAAGGGTTATAATGAATGAATGATTTTTTCAGAGATTTCTCTCAGAATTTATTTTTGAAATGTGGATTTATTAGATATTTATTCAGATGCTAGAATCAAATCCTAAATACTTGCCTCCATACTTATTTACTAAGTATGGCTTTGTAAATTTCTGCTACACTATTTTCCCAAGTATGTGAGGAGGCAAACAACCGTCTTTCTTTTTGCAATTCAGGATTATCTTCTATCAATGCTTTTTCAATCAATGCAATATAATCTTCTTTAGTAGCCGCAAGATAAGTATGCTTGTTAAAAATTTGCATAGCTTCGGTATCTGTTGCAACAACAGGCTTTCCAACAGCCAAATATTCATCAATCTTTCTCGGATAATTGCCAATAGTTACTTGACTTACAATTTGTGGATTAATACAAACGTCAAAAGCATTGATATAGGCAGGCAATTGGGAAGGTTCCCTACTTCCAAGAAAAAATATATTCTCAATAGAATGTAGATTGCTCTTTTTAAATTCATCATCTTCTGGACCGACTAATACGACACTCCAATCGGGATGAGATTTTGCAATGTGTTCAATAGTTTCAATACTCAATCTCAGACTCTGCAAAGCACCCACATATCCAATTATTGGATTAGGAATAGTTTGTAAATCAATGGGTTTGTTCGTTTCTCCTGCCTTTGTGAACATTTCCAATTCGCATCCCTGACCCACATAAAAAGACTTAGGATTATATCTCGCACAATAATTAGCTAAATAGGTAGAGTTTGCTGTACATACATCACTTTTCATGATGAGCTTATATTCCAATTTCTCCCCATGTCTTTTCCAATAGTCAACAGCCAACATATAATCACGGGAATAATAAACGCTAACAGCAGGTTTTAGGTATTCTTTCAGATAAAATGACCTGAAAATATCATTGTCATTAAATAGTATGACATCCCTAAAACCTAATTTTCTAATTGCCTTCAGAATTGACAAGGCAAAACTTCTATTATTTAATTTATTGAGTATTTCAAAGATGTATTGGCTTTTTATCCAATTGATAGATTCAATCAGATTGTCGGGATAAAGATTCCAAAAATTTTCTTGCAATAGAACTAACCCATCTTCTTCTCCATTGATAACCCTAATTCGACGTTGAACTTTTGGGTCAGACTTTTTTTGATATTTAGTTATCCTGTCCAAAGGAGAATTAACATACAGAACCCGATTGTGCTTACTCATTTCAGCAGCAATATTCTTGCAATTGCTGCCAATCTCGGTATCCCAAGGTTGCTGACCGACAACTACGATGTCTCTTCCTGAAATTAAAGAATTGTTACTAGCTAGCATGTTGTAATAAATTTTGTTGATCATCTATCCGTTTTGTCGTAACAACTAAAGCTGCAGACAAATAAAATAGCACGTTAGAAGGGTATTGTACTAACGCCTCCTGTGGATAGTTGCCAAAATTAAGCGCAAATATCAGTAATACTGCACCAAAACAAATAGTTTTTAGTTCAGGATCTTTAATAGAATAATAATTATCAATACCTGATTTCAACATAGTGAACATCATTACACAAAAAATAATTAGACCAATAGGACCCGCTTCTACTGTAGTCCGAACGTAACCACTATCAGGCGGAAATTGAGAAAGATAGGAGCCAGGTGAAAACTTTTGCCCCCAAGCCCCTGTTGAACCAAGACCTCCACCAATAGGATGTGTCCATTCATAAGGTTTGATTCGTGCTTGATTTATTTTTCTTGCCTTGAATGATAAGTCATTATTTGGACGGAATGCCGTTTGGAAACGCACAATATTTTGGTTAGATGTAGGCATATTAATCAATACAAGCATAAAAACTGCTGCTATAGCAACCACAATCATGATATTTTTACTAAATTTCATGATAACATACAATACGAGCGTCACAGGTACCAAAGGAAAAGCACCCCTTGTACCTGAAAAAATCATACTATTTAAGAATGAAAAAATAAGAAACCCATACCACCATCTTTTTCTAGCACTCAATGGTCCAGTCATCCTTCCCATAAGATATACCGCTCCTGCAACCATATTGTAGGCAAAAGTAACAGGATCTGAAAAG
>CANCKV010000575.1 GCA_947378615.1 Chitinophagaceae bacterium
GATGCTCTCGTGCAGCGTTTCGGTATCGACTGGAATCGTGGCATTATTATTGCTTACGATGGAAAGGTCTACTGCAAAGACGATCTGCAACCGCAGAAAGTCGTGCATGATGGAATGACAATTGGGGCTTGGTAGTCATCATTATCTTCATTGGCCAAGAATCTTCCTTTTGGAAAGAATACCACACCACCACCATTTTTTGATGCTGCATCAATGGCACTTTGAATGGCTTTCTTATCGGAAATGTCATCGTTTGGGATTGCACCAAAATCTAACACATTGAATTGTTTCAACTGCTTGTTTTCTGGGATTCCAATATCTCCATTGTGGTAACCTACATAGGAAAAATTAGGCAGGATGCAGTCTTTCCAATTTTTTTGATATGCTTTGAAAATTGTTGATTCATTTTTTAATTCTTTAACGCTTTGAGCGGGAATTAGTGAGATAGCCATACAACCCATACTACCTAACATCAACCTCTTAAAAAAATCCAATCTCTTCATCTTTATATTTTTTTAATTCAAGTAACAACCTAGTTCTAAAATTCAACCCTACAGGCTCAACTTATGTTTATTCCCAAACGATTACTTCAGCAGGATTCAATAATTTTTTGCCGAAGATAATTTTTGCAGTCTTGGGTAAATCCACTTTTATTTGATGATTGGTAGAATAGTTAACCGCAACCCAAAATCCATCTCTCCAATCAAGCATTAAACCATCGGCTAATTTATTTACCCTAATCCCTATTTTGTTATACATCTGAAACAAACATTCTTTTTCAAAGGCTCCGTTGTCGGTATCAACACCAATATAGCTTACTGTGCCTTTTCCAATTTTAGTTAAAGTGGCAGCGGATTTAGATTTGTAAAACTGGTCATTATAGGTTGCAAAACTCTCTGTTCTTGCAAGGGGTTCTAAAACATCTGCCCAATTATTCCAGCTATATGTTTTTTTATTCATGCTTATTGTTCCCAACTTATCTTCTGGCAAAGCATCAAAAAAAAGCAATTTATCACCCGTCAAGGTCTCTATTTTTTTACCATAGGGCATTTCCCATAAGTGTCCATTTCTATCCTTTTCACCACTTCTAGCCGTAAGAACCAAATGCCCTCCATTTTTTACATACAATGTCAATTTCTCAATCAATTTATCATCCACCAATTGATACATAGGAGCAATAATGGTTGGGTAACTAGCAAAATCCATATCCTCAGAAATAAAATCAACGGGGCAATTCAATTCCTTTAAAATCCTATGAAATTTATATATCACTTTTGATGGATTCCATTGATTTGTTTGAGGCTGAATTTCTGTCACCCTGTAATTATCCCAATTCCAAAGAATGGCCGTTTTCCTTTGTAAATATTCCTGAGGTATTTTGTTATTAGGCTTGTATTGCGTTCTGAGTTGTTGTATTTCTTTCATAAACTGACCATATTCTCTCCCGCCAACATTGGGAGTAACACCATCTGTGCCAACCATCCCATAATGATATTGTTCTCCACCGTATAAAGGTTGCCTATATCTATAGGAACAGATTAATTTACTTCCTCCAACATAGGCACTCCACAACCAAGCCCTAATAATTCCTGGATAGGTTTGAGGATTATACAAACCCCAATTTACCTGACCCGGCTGCAACTCCATTACTGCAGTAAATTTCTTTTTATATCTAAAGAAATCATTCGCAAAAGCAATTTTATTGGGAACGCCTACCCTAAAGCTTTGTTCGCCCACACCTCCCATATTGTTAAATCCTCCACCGACAGGGTACATGGTATAAGCTAAGAAATCGAGGTCTTTATCATTAAGCCAAGGGTCAACTTTACTATGAAAATCCATGAAATTTGTAGTAACCCACTGAGAACTATCAATATACTTTTTTAAGATTTTAGCTTGAAAAGAAACGAACTTAGAACATTCAAAAGCATTGAATCTTTGAAAGTCAAGAAGTGCATGTGGATTTACCTGTTGAACATTTGTCTTTACATTAGGCAAAATCATTTGAGCAAAAGAGGTGTAACGTTGACTCCAAAAGGTAGTACCCCATGCAAAATTCAGACTATCAATGGATGAATACTTATTTTGTAACCATAATTGAAAATGCTTTAATACTTCTTCGCCATAATCAACGGTTCCATAATGAGAGGGTTCATTATCGATTTGCCAGCCAACTATTGTAGAGTCATTGCCATAATGTTTTGCCATTTCAGAAATTATCTTTTCTGACAGTTCACCATATTTCTTACTGCTCCAAGAAAAATGTTCCCTACCGCCATGCTTTGCTCTTATACCATCATCCTTAACCAACAAAACCTCTGGATATTTTTGGGTCAACCAAACTGGAGGAGCGGCTGTAGGCGTACACATAATCACTTTAAGTCCATTCTTTTTAGCCAAAAGAACGGCCTCATCTAGCCATGAAAAATCAAACTTTCCTTCTTCTGGTTCCAACATAGCCCATGCAAATTCAGCAAAATGGGTAAACTCAAACCCAAGGGATTTCATATTCTTAAAATCTCTATCCCACTGGCTTTTATCCCATTGTTCTGGATAATAATAAACGCCTGTCTTCACTAATTCTTCTGGCTTAGTTACACTATTTTGACCAATACATTTCAAGGTGAATGTAATGAGTATGATTAATGACAAAAATTTCACCTGCATATTTAAATACTTTTTAGATAATTGATATTGTGAATTACTATTTAGGTAGTAATGCTTTTGCTTTATCATAATTAATCAATATTTAAGTGTCAGAACATATTAGAAAAGCAGGAATCAGGTACATTTTTAGTTCCAGATTACTTCACTTTAATTTTATATACCACCGCTAATTCAGTTTGTTTAGTATTGGAAATAGGTTGAACTGTCAAACCTTCAGAAGTTTGTTTCCAAATTATCTTTTGTTTATTACCAACTAATTCCATATCTATAACAACTTCACCTGCTACTGATTTTATAAGGAATTCCGTTGTTGGTTGACTTAGTACAATGGCATAAATAGCTCCTTTATTTGTTGTAAAACGAATGTCTTCTTGAGAATAGACAGGAGGCGTATTTGGCAGATGTTCCTCTTTTAT
>CANCKV010000576.1 GCA_947378615.1 Chitinophagaceae bacterium
TATTGTTTTCTGTCATAAATCATTTATAAAGACTTGCAAGATAGGGATTAGCTTCTACTCATTAGATGTAAACTTGTTTAGTCCAATATTACTTCCATTTTCATACTTCTTGAACCTTTTATTAAAACATGTCGATGAGAGAAGTTTTGGGCTAAATACCATTCTCTAGCCTCAATAGATGTCTTGAAAAAGAGAAAAGGATGTTTGACAAAAGCAAAGTCACCACCTACTAAAACGACTTTCTCCCAAGAATAATTACTGATAAAATCTATTAGTTGTTGATGTTCATTCAAACTATCAACACCTAATTCCATCATCCCACCAATCAGTAATATTTTATTTTCTGCAATTATAGAAGCAAAGTTTTGTATGGCAGCCTTCATGCTAGTGGGATTAGCGTTATAAGCATCTAATATGATGGAATTTGTATTCTTTAATATTAATTGTGAACGGCTATTTGAAGGATAATATGTTTCAATAGCTTTTTTTATTTTAAGATCTGGAACGTGGAAATATTTTCCAATAGCAACAGAACATAATACGTTTGGTAGATTATAATCACCAACTAATTGAGTAGTTATAGGGTTGATATCTTGATTATTTTCAAAAGAAACAGCAAGGAAAGGGTCATTAGAACTTAAATTTCCCACAACTGAACCTTGTTTTGTACCATAGGAAATCACCTCTTTAATTCCCTGACTCATTTCAAGAAGGTAATCGAGGTCTGAGAAAACAAATGCCTTGCCATTATTATTCTTCAAATAGTCGAATAGTTCTCCTTTACCCTTTCTCACTCCTTCCACACCACCAAATCCATCTAAATGAGCTTTACCACAATTGGTAATTAAACCATAATCAGGCATAGCATTTTCGCAATAAGAAGCTATTTCCTTTTGGTGATTTGCGCCCATTTCAATTACAGCAAATTCTGCATCATTTCGAATACTCAAAAGCGTTAGTGGTACACCTATATGATTATTAAGATTTCCCTGAGTAGTATAAGTCGTATAATGAGAGGATAAAACAGCATTAATGAGTTCCTTAGTGGTTGTTTTTCCATTACTTCCTGTAATAGCGATAACAGGAATCTGTAATTGTTGTCGATGATATCTTGCCAAATCCTGCAATGACTGTAAGACATTATTTACCCTAATAAGACGACTATTACCTTCTTCAATGTCCTGATCAATAATAGAGAAAGATGCGCCTAATTCCAAGGCATTCTTTGCAAACAAGTTCCCATTAAAATTAGGTCCAGATAATGCAAAGAAGATATCTCCTTTTTTCAATTTCCTTGTATCAGTTACAATAGATGGATTAGATAAAAATAGTTGATAAAGTTCTGTGGTTTGAGTGTAATTTTCCATAAGCTTAAAATGTGAAGGAAAAGAAAAAGCCACCTAAATTCAATTAAGTGGCTTTTACATTTGTTATGTAAGTTTTATAAAATTATCTTCTAGGCTTTCTTGATGGGAAGATGTTACCAGTTCTTGTACTAGCTTTCAAATTTTCAGGAGCACCATAATGTGTCATTGCGCAACGGAAACCTATTGTACTACTACTTTGTTCTTCTTCCAAGAATCTTCTTGAACCTGGACTCAACCAATAAGGTCTATCATTCCAGCTACCACCTTTTACAACTCTTGATTTGTCTGAAATCAAAGTAGTAACTCCATATCCATAACCAACACCACTTGTGCTATCACCATCCATATAGTCAATTGCATAAGCTTTTTGGTAGTTTCTTCTATCTTTTAAACTTGAGTCAGTTTCCAAAATCATTTTAATTCTACCTACGCTATCTCTTAAGTTTCCAGAACCACCACTCATATCAACTTTTTTGAACACGTTACCACGAATAGGGTTGAAATCGTCTGCTTCAATACTAGTCAAAGGTCTGTAAACGTCAGCTACCCACTCGCTAACATTACCACTCATATTGTAAAGACCAAAACCATTTGGAGCAAATGAAGTAACATCAGCAGTAATAGCAGCATTATCATTCAAACCTCCAGCAACTCCCATGTTATCCCCTGTTCCACGTTTGAAGTTTGCTAAGAAAGCACCCTGAAAACCACCTTCTCTAGTTGACCTTAAACTTGAGAAACCATCATTTTTCCAAGAATATATTTGTTTGTTTTGAATATTTTCTTCACCACGTAAATTCTTATTGTTTGGCTTAATTTGTGGATTTTCTATAATGTAACCATAAGCTGCATATTCCCACTCAGCCTCAGTAGGCAAACGGTAATCTGCAAATAGAATACCATCTTCAAAACGAGGTCCTCTAGGTTTACCAACTTCATCCTTTAAAGGATTAGATGGCGATTTCACTAATTTACCTGGTTTAGCTTGATATTCACCCATCAAATAACTCTTAGTATTAAAAGTGTTATCATTTTGACCATAAGAACTTTTTCCTGCTTCTTTTTGATCGATATAGCCTCTCTTGATAAGTTCATATTTATTTACCATATCAGTACGCCAAATACAATAGTCATAAGCTTGTCTCCAACTTACACCCACTACTGGATAATAATTGTATGATGGATGCCTGAAATAATATTCAACATAAGGCTCATTATAAGATAATGCACGACGCCAAACAAGTGTATCAGGACGAGCACCAAGTAAAAGTGCATTGTACTTTGGAGTATCAGTGAATGTGTGATCTAACCAATAAAGATATTCACGATAATGTACGTTCGCAACTTCTGTTTTATCAATAAAGAATGAGTTAACTGTAACCCTTCTTTGGATGTTATTCCAATCAGACATTACATCTTCTTCTGTTGCTCCCATTGTAAAAGTACCACCTTGTACAAAAACGAGACCTGGAGCAACTTTAATGTCTTGTGGTTTTGCTACAGCAAAGCCACCATAAAGTTTATCGTTATAAACCATTCCAGTTGCGTCTGAAACTTTTCCACTACTAGACGATTTGCAAGAATATAAACCACTCACTGTGATTAATACCAAAACAACATTTCTTACACTTGTTAACATTTGCATAAGTGACACTTTGAGTTCATTTTGTAAAATAAATATAACTTTACACGTTGCGAATATAGTAGAATTTA
>CANCKV010000577.1 GCA_947378615.1 Chitinophagaceae bacterium
TGCTAAATTTTATGAAAGTGCTTAATCTGGAAGTTAAAATAGATTCAAGTAACTATTCTGATTTGCAAATTGCATTCATCGACAAGTTTTAGAAAGATATATTTGTACCCACTAATGCAGGAGTGTAAGAGAATCGGGTTCTCGAGCAAGCTCCTCGTCAGGTTAGTTGCTGTTACTAAATTACAAAAAATGGGAAGTTATAGGTACTTTCAATGATGGTTTAGTAATGTTGATGATGGGCTATAAAGTGAAATGGGGTGCTTACATTGACGGAATAAAAGGGTATTTGAATAGGTTTAGTAACGAAAAGTACATGAAAGGATTCATTCGACAGTACGGGGCTACTATTCTAATGACAATCTAAATGCTAAATGTAGCACAGGCTAATAATCATCATTTCACCATTATCAATTCTTAACAACGTATGTTTGTCGGATAAAAATAAATTGTCATGCAAGGAAAGTACGTCAATCCGTTTACCGATTTTGGATTCAAGAAAATCTTTGCAGAAGAAGCCTCAAAGCCCCTTTTGATCGACTTTCTCAATGCCTTACTGAATCAGGAAAGTAAGATAACAAATATTACCTTCAAGAATACTGAAAAACTAGGTTTTACTCAAGCAGATAGAAAGGCTGTTTATGATATTTTTTGCGATAACAATAACGGAGAGAAATTCATTGTGGAATTGCAAAAACTGAAGCAGAACTTTTTTAAGGACAGAACCGTCTATTATTCCACTTTCCCGATAATGGATCAAGCAGAAAAGGGTGAATGGAGTTATCAATTGAATCCCATCTATTGTATAGGCATACTCGGTTTTACTTTTGAAAGTAAGCAAGACCTAATGATGAATAATGAAGTGGTACATACTATCAAGTTGAAAGACCAAAACAACAAAGTATTTTATGAAAAGCTCACTTTTATTTATTTGGAGATGCCTAATTTTACGAAGACAGAAGAGGAATTGGAAACTCGATTGGACAAATGGTTATTCTTTATCAAGAATCTCGAAGATTTTCAAGAGATACCTGCCATTTTTGGTGATTCGATATTTGAGAGTGCTTTTGAGAAGGCAGAATTGGCAAAATATAATAAGGATGAACACCTCTTGTATCAGGCAAGTTTGAAGACACTTAGGGATAATTTTAGTGCCTATCAATGTGCCACAGATGAAGGAAAGACTGAAGGGCTGATTGAAGGAATGTTGAAAGGGAAGATTGAAGGAAAGATAGAAGGAAAGATAGAAGGGAAGATAGAAGAAAAGTTAGAAATAGCTACTCATTTAAGACAGCAAGGTGTTTCTATAGAGATAATTGCCATGTCCACAGGATTGACAAAGGAGCAGATAGAAAATCTGAAATGAATATCGTACTGTAATTGTGAAAAGGCGATTTCAATATTTTGGGCTATAGAGAGGTTAGTTAATCTTAAATCTGATTAAGAATTTTTAAAAAAATCTGACTACTAAAATTTCAATAAAAGTGAAAAGAAATATAAACCATCTCCTAAATTCTAAAAGTAAAATGCATTGAACCATTAAAAAATCTTCCTTTTCAGTTAAAAATGAGCACTAATCTTGTTTTTTTATCAAAAAAATGTTGTTTTTTTCGATAATGCAGCATCTCTATTGTTTTTTTGTCTATTTTAGTGGGATTAAATTTTCCCAAAATGACGGAACAAGCAATGATACAAGGGTGTTTGAGAAGAGATTCTCTGTCTCAACGCGAGCTGTACAATCAATACAGTTCAAAGATGTTACCTGTTTGCTACCGATATGCAGGTAACAGAGAGGACGCAGAAGATATGCTTCAGGAAGGGTTCATTAAAGTGTTTACTCAGTTACACACATTTGCAGGAAAAGGGGCTTTTGAAGGATGGATTAGAAGAATAATGGTGCATACCTGTATTAATGTTTTGAAAAAGCATAAGAAGTTCAGCGAAAGCTTAGGTTTAGAATATGCCGAGCAAAATTCTGTATCTGAAGAATCTGTCGCTTCGATGATGCAGGGACGTCAAGTTTTAGAGTGTATTAGACAGTTGCCTACAGGATATCGTACGGTTTTAAATTTATACGCAATAGAAGGGTATAGTCATAAAGAAATTGGTGAATTATTAGAAATAGGTGATAGTACAAGTCGGAGCCAATACACAAGGGCGAAAACATTACTAGAAAATGTATTGATAAAGAAACAAATTATAAAAGATCCTGCAACAGAGTTAAAGTGGTTAGCTTCTTAGTTGAACAAATGTTTAAAGGGTACTATTATATATGAAAGACGAAATGAATTTTGATAATTTGGAAGAGTTTCTACAATCAGAGGTGAACAATCAAAAGATGTTTCCTTCTGATAGGGTATGGAACAATATCGCAAAAGAGATTCAGCCCACAAAATCATGGCCTGCATTAACCGTAATTTCTTTATTCATCGTTTTTTCTTTGGGAATTGCGACTTCAATTTATTATCCTCCAAAGACTAATTTACTCTCTAATATTTATGTTTCAAGTGAACATGCCAACAATTCTAGTAATAGTTTAAATAATAAGAATAAAAACTTCGGAAATTCGCCAATTCAAAACATTATTGTTGCAGGAGTTATACCATCAAATAATAATATAAATAGTAGTTATTTAAAGGTGATTCATAATGTTCCTGTTTCTCCAATTATAACTAGACCTAAACTTCCGAATCCGCTATCTTCTAATTCTGCTCATGCTTTTGAATTAACAAAACAAGCATCCCTAATTTCTGTAGTTGATGTTAATAATAAAATTGAAGAAGGGAATGTTCAATCTTCACAATTGAAAGCAATTCCTAGTGTTAGGGTGGTATTGCCAAAGATTGTAAAGCAAGGGTTTTACACTGTAGTTTCTCATTCTTCAAATCAATTAAAAACATTCAATAAGATAAAACAACCTAAAAGCATTCAATACGAGATATATACTACTCCATCTAGTAGCTATAGATCCTTACAAAACGATCAGGTGTTGAACCAAATCGAAGCTAGTAACGCATCGAATGTAAATAGTAAGGTAAAACAAAAAGCAGGCTTAGGATTTGAATTAGGTTTA
>CANCKV010000578.1 GCA_947378615.1 Chitinophagaceae bacterium
TGTTTCATTAAGGCAACAGCATTTGCGTCAGTCATATCGCGTGAAGCATTTTTCTTTTCTAGAAGTTTTATGATATGAAAACCGTAAGGACTTTCGAAAGGCTTTGTTACATCCCCCACATTTTTTAAAGAAAATACCTTCTTTTCGTAAGCAGTATCATAATCGCCAACCCCTATTTCGCCAATGACTCCACCATTATTTGCCGTTTTGTAATCATTACTGAATTGTGTCGCCATACTTTCAAACGTACTTCCCTTCTGAATTAATTGATAAATACTATCAGCCAATGACTTATAGTTCTTTTTCTCCGTTTCCTTTACATCAGGTGGCATTGAAATAAGTATCTGTGCAATCTTCCTTCTTCCAAAAGCAGGACGTTCCCCCATATTTCTAAAAATATGATATCCAATACTACTGTGATAAGGTTTTGAATAAGAATTAGGCTTAAGTGAATAAATCTGATTTTCAAAATCATATCCTAAGGTAAATACTGTTACATAACCAAGGTCGCCTTGCGTCTTTTTAATCGCCTCGTCTGTAGAAAATTCTTTTGCCACAGCACCAAAGCCTTTTCCAGTCTGTAATGCTTTGTAGGCAAGATTTATTTGTTGAAACGCCTTTACTGTATCCCCTCCCTTTATTTCAACAAATACTTGAGACACATGAATATCCTTCATGCCTCGTTGAAAAGCTTCTTCCGTTAGCTTATGAATGCCCGCTTCTTCATTGATAATGTTATCAGCAATCTGCTTTTTGAATGTCCTACTCTCTTGTGCAAAGGAAGGTTGTGTATTTAATCCTTCATCGTATCCCGCCTGAACCTTTAGCTTATAATTAATATACAATCCGAGATATTCATCCAAAGCTTTACGTCGTTCTTCTTTTGACGGAGGATTCTTATTAAATGCCTTTAAAAATGCTTGTTTACTGACTCTCTTATCTCCATACATGAATAAATTTTGGCTAAATAATCCCGTATTTATAGCAAATGACAAACTAATAAACAACAATAAAAACTTCATATAAATAATTAATAATTGATAAATAATAATCTAAAATTGAAAATTGTAAATTGAAAATGTAGGATTAAGAAGTAATAATTGATAATTTTCAAATTCTGCATTATCAATTTTACTTTATCAATTCTACTTTATCAACTATTAATTGTCAATTAGTCTTCGATTTTAATTTTGCAGTCAGAATATCGTTGAACTGTTCTATACTGAGTTGTTTGGCAATGATATGCTTCTTTTCATCCAATAAATACAAGGTCGGTGTTTTATAAACATCATATAATTGCCTGTAGTTCGGCAATCCTGCCTGCTGTTCAGCCTCCCTTGC
Organism: Chitinophagaceae bacterium; assembly: GCA_947378615.1. GTDB lineage: Bacteria > Bacteroidota > Bacteroidia > Chitinophagales > Chitinophagaceae > Parasediminibacterium. The sequence goes on from CANCKV010000578.1 coordinate 1,342, forward strand.
TTCCTTTGTTTGTGATGCATACGTCCATCCAATATCAAGTTTCTTTTCATGAACAAACTTTTTCAACTCATCTGTTGTATTCGCAGCAGTACTCACATTTATACTAAAAAGTTTAACACCTAAACTTTTCCATCTTGCCTTATAAATAGAATCTATTCTTGGCAATTCTGCTTTACAATGTCCACAGGTTGGATCCCAAAAAACAAGAAATGTAAATTTACTCTGCAAACTATACAAAGAAACAGCCTTACCTAAAGTATCTGTCAAATCCAAGACAGGTGCAGGATTACCTAGTTGATTAGCCATCATACTATATGCCCTTTCTATAATTGTCTTCCTGCTTGCTGCATTCAAATAGGTAGTATCCCCCTTTGCATAAAAGTTTTCGAATATCTTTATAAATACTTTATCCTGACCCATATATTCAGGATTGATGTATTTGTTAGTGAATTTTGTCAATAAATATGGAAACATCTCTTTCCCTGTACGGGCATAAAGCAACATATAATTCACTTCTTTAAAAATGCTATCTGGGTCATTCACAACCAATGTTTTAAAGTAAGTATCTATCTTTGGCTCAAAGAATGGAGTACGTAATAACCGATCGTCATTAAATTCAACATCATCCCAAAAATGGTCTTTTACAAAATGATAGGGATACAAAGAATCTGCTTTACCATTAACAACAGGAATAGGCGGATAATCAGGCTGTTTCATTGCATTCAATAAGGCTGATAACAAAGCATTAGGATTCTTCCTTATCAATTCGTCTCTGTAATCCTGCAATGCCTTATTTTCTTTAATAATTTGATTTCTTAGCGAAGATGAATCCACTTTATTAGCAGCTTTCTTGTATTTGTCACCTAAATCCGATAATAATTTACCTTGTGAAACAGAATATTGTGAATAAGATTTAAATAAATCATTTTCAGAAGAACCTGTAATGATGGCGTTTTCCCTTCTCAATGTGTCTGCATCAATTGAAAAATGTTGTGTTTCATCCATCAAAAGTTCAAATAAAATGGTGTAAGTTGGAGAAACAACAAAATAAATTCCGGGTGTATATCGTTTTGTAGGTTTTAAAACCCCATGACTATTCTCATCCACTCTTACAGAGTCAACCAATGTCTTACCTTTTCCATAGTAGCTACCTAAGTAAATCCACACATTTTTGTAAGGTTTTAAAGTCAATGAAATATTGGTAGAAGAAGGAGTAGAAGTGGAAGAAACTTGTGCGGTTTGTTTGTTTGCTGTTTTTGATGCAACTTTTTTAACCTGAGCGAATGTGGTGTTCAATCCGAATGAAAATAAAATAATGCCAACTAAATACTTCATATTCTCAATTATATATTTCGCTGTAAATGTAAGTGATTCAACCTAAGTTCAAAATTGATTCACAGATTTTAAGTTAATATTAAAAAACTAGTCTTCAAAAAGGACTATCTGTAGATGTTCCTACAATGACTGTTGAAGTCACTCCAAGAGGTTTTGACGCGGCATCTAGAGGTTTTGAAATGGCTCCAAGAGGTCTTTATGCCATGTCGAGACCTGCTGACGTGACTCTAATGACTGTTAGAGTCACTCCTAGAGAAGCTATCCTCAAATCATACGATGTTAAAGACATTTATAGGAAAAGCAGGATGATATTATCTTTGATTCAATTAATCTTACATTCTATTCTTATGATACTATTACAAAACAAATGATAATTTTTTCTCAATATGATGAT
>CANCKV010000579.1 GCA_947378615.1 Chitinophagaceae bacterium
ATTTAAAACAACAGTATCTCTTTTTAGTTTGTAATTCAATTCTACATTATCCGCCAAATTGAAATTAAGTAATTTATTCATATATAAATGTTGTTTAAGAAAAAAATTGCTGATTGAGTCATTGAATATAACAGTACGAGCAAATAAAAAATCAATCTGCTTAGAACTAAAATCATTGTTTCTAGTAAAAAATAAAGTATCGTTGTTAGTCTTATATACGCTTAATATATCGTGCATCTTAGGTTTCACTTGATAAGATGAATTATTGATATTGCATTGCATATTTAATAAAAACAACGAATAAATAAAGAAACACTTTTTTATAATTTCCATATCATCTATTGATAAAATTATACAATTCCCCACTACCGCACCTTAATTTCCATTTCGCAATAGACTTCGCTGCTACCGCAAGCGTGAGGCTTGTAGATTCGCAACAGTAATGACAAACATATAATAAAATCATTCTTGACAAAAGTATTTTTAGTTTAAGTTTATTATATACTACACGTCACAGACTTGCGGCAGCGAGACCCTGATTTCACGAGCGGTAGCGGGTATTTGAAACATTTCCCATTAAGGATTATTGATTGACAATATTAATACTAATATGGAAGTTCCGATTATACCTATACTAACAAACCAATATTTTGCGAACCAATTTTTAAAGAGAAATGGAGTTAGAATACTAATGACTAAAATGCCGCAAATAAACACATAAATAGTATAGCTCAATAATGTTAATTCTCCGCCACCAGAATACCCAGAACTTAATATGGGTATGAAAACTATAGCAAAAAGTAGTATAATTATTGTCCAAAATAAATATAATTTTATCGGGCTTGAAACCATTTTATATAAATTCATTAAAGGTCGTTTTATTGTTTAACAAATTTTCCATCTATAAATTTATATTTCCCTTCACTAAGCTGTGGAATTGCATTAATAAAATCAGTAATCATGTGCCCGCCATTTGGGTTAACATCATCATTACTTCCTTTTTCTTCTCGTCCTTTTTCTTTTGCAAGATGACTTCCAAATATCAAGCCAATTACACCACCTACAACTAAATCTCCTTTATTATCGAATTGAAATAATGATACACCTTCGACTGCATGAGAAAACTCTTCGTCATTCTGTTGAAATGCAGCAAAATCATACTCAGTTATTTTCAATCCATTACATTTTTCCGGGTGCTTTTTTGCATACTCCACAATAGCTTTTACAAACCCCTTACTGTAAATAGCACCCATACTATGGGCAACAATTTTTATACTTTCAGTAATTACTCCTCCAGTTCTATGTAATCCATTGATAATTGTTTCAACTTCATCATATCCTTTATTATAACCCGTATAATATCTATCACTAGCATTTGTAAAATTCCCACCATTAAGATATTCTAATTTATTATCATTAAAGCGTTTAGAAACTTTTATATCAAATGTTTCATCTAAAATGGGCTGACTGCTACCAGAAAAATCTTGGAATTCATGGTAGGAACGCCAATATTTATTGGTTCCTTTTTCATCCTCTTTTTTGGTATATCCATTAATAAAAACTATGAGATTACCATCTTTATCAATGGCATTAGTTGGCTGATTAGCCGCATAAGCATAAGGTGTAATATTTTGATAAATTTCTGCTTTATTATCAATTCTACACCATCTTCCTAACTGCGGGTCTTGCATCCTTGCCCCATAATCGTACAACTCTAATCCAGAACCATCGCTAAACTCTTTATTCTGTAATTCCTTCCCAATGTACTTGTACTTGTTTTCCATTTCCCCTGCCGCTTTTGAACTTATCCCTGCCATCGTTAGCCCGAAAGGATAATAATGTGTTTCTTCAACCAAAGGGCCATGATTGTGTACTACCTGTAGGTTGTCGAAATAGACAGATGTACTACTTTCATTGCTGCAATATACATAGAGGTAGCCATTTTTTGGAATATCTACATTTATTTTATGGTCGTGAAATTTACCATTATTACTTGCACCACCCACAGGATCGAAACCACTGCTTGTTTCTACTACCTTGAACTGTTCATCAAAAAATATCCAATTTATATATGCTTTAGGAATTCCTGGTGGTGGAGTTGGTTGATTGTGCGTAAATAAATGAATAAGTGAACCACTTGTTGCTGTTGAACTTAATAAACTTGCACCTGTAATACTTGCGTGTGTAGCAGTGGCAACGGCAGATGTAGAAGCAAAGGCTGTTAATAAATCTAATAACCCATCATTCACAATAGTTGCCCCATTGTTTTTTACTGGAACAAAGCCACTTAGCCAAGCAGATTTACCCAATATTGATATATTATCGCCACTCATTACTTTTAGTGTAATTCCTAACCCAGTTTCATTATCTGACAAGCCTTTTAGCATATACATATTCTTACTATCATCTGTAGTAATGCTATTGGGGTTATTGTTAAAGGGAGGGTTGCCATTATTGTTTTTGTATGCATCTAAGTTAGGCATTGGTGCAATATATTTGGGGTCGATTGCATAGTAACTACTTTCGGTGGCAACAGCTCCATCTTCTAAAGTAACGGCAGGGTAGGTAAATTGTTTTTGTTCGTCTGTTAGTACCATTCTTGTATTGCCAAGATGGTCTTTGATGAAGTAATCGAAACTATATATATACTTGCTTATGATTATGAAGGTTGTCTGAACTATGATTCTTTTGATTATGGAAGTTGTCTGAACTATGATTCTTTTGATTATGATGAATAAAGATGATTGTAAGAAAGCGAATTGAAAAATGAAAATTGAAAATGAATGGAGGAGTCTGAACTATGATTAAGGTGATTAGAGTGATTTCTGAGATTGGAGGAGACAGAATTGAAAATTGAAAATGAAGAATCGAGAAGTTGGGAGGAATATTTTGAAGGGAGATGCCTACGGCATGACAGCGGAGGGGGGAGTGGCAAAAGAATTACGAATTATCAATTACGAATTACGAATTACTAATTATCAATTTCGAATTTCGAATTATCAATTACGAATTACGAATTACGATCAATGTCGTTAAGTTATGCTAATTCTGAAACAAAAGGAAGGCTTC
>CANCKV010000580.1 GCA_947378615.1 Chitinophagaceae bacterium
AGAAATCGGGATGTTTCATTTATATTAACTATGCAATATGGCGATTCTGCATTGCGTGGAGGGGCAGGCGAGAAGGTTCAATGGAAAAAAGGAACGACACCACCCGATATTTCTTTTCGTGTAAAGAATATGATTGATTGGTTGAATGCTCGTCAAAAAGGGGTGAATAGGGCTCGAAATGAAATGGGTAGAACAATTTGTAAAGTATTCAATGCTGCCGAAGTAAATAAGGTTTTTGATGGGATTGATGGCATTCCTTCTTTAACAACTTCAGTTCTTCCTAAAACTAAGTTAGATATGATTTCTTGGGCTGCATCTGAAGGTAAATCTGATGACGGTTTGAAAATATTTAAGGCGATAGATTTCATCAGACAGAAATTTGTCCCTACTGATTATATGAATGGGAAGAAAGTAGTGATTTTGGGAGACATTGGAGAAGCTGAAAACATGAATAACCAAACCCACGAGTCCATTCGAAACTTTTGGGATGTGCTAATGGGCGTTTCTACTGTGCAGAATATCTCTTATGTATTCCTAAAAGGGCTTTATTGCAATGAAACGAAGGATGGAAGTGCAGTTCAAGACAAAAATAGAACTGCGGACGAGCTAAAAGGTTATTGGTTAATTAAGCCCGATGGAACTAAAAGTTGGACACAAGAATATTTTGACGAAGTGTTTACAAAAGGGAAGAAATAGGATTGATGAAAGTATTTATTATTCAAAAGAAGTTGAATCATTTCTTTTATTGAGTTATACCTTTTTTTGCATTTTCAATGGTTGAAAGCGATATCTTATGTTGTGCAAGTACAAATCAATTGTTTGAACTTGCTAAATAAAAAACAGAAATAAAAATATTAGTTCCTACATAGATAATTGAAAAAACTATAGGTTAATTGGTAATAAACCCTAGGGTTTATTGAAAAAACTATAGGTTAATTGATTTTGCATCATTTATATGCTGAAATCTAAGTCTAAACTCTTTTGAATTTACCCCAATAACTATTGATTTGAGTAATTATTTTTATGATTTCTACAGCAATATATAAGTTTATTCACATCAAAATAGGTACTTTGCTGTGTTGATGCTATTGGAAATCATTAAAAAACAAGATAAATACAAAAATATGCTGACATTAATATTTGCCACTAATAATCAAAATAAGGTGGACGAGATAAGGGTTGTTACAAAAGGGCAATTTAATATCATCACTCTCAAAGAAGCGGGAATTGATATAGATATTCCGGAACCTCATGATACTTTAGAAGCAAATGCTTCGGAAAAATCGAGCGTTATTCATCAGCTTACCCGACAAAATGTATTTAGTGAAGATACAGGTCTTGAAGTGGAGTCATTAAATGGCGAACCGGGCGTTAAGAGTGCACGATATGGTGGAGAGGGAAGAGATTTTCAGGCAAATATTGATAAATTACTCGAAAATCTTGAGGGGAATAAAAATAGAAAGGCGCAGTTTAGAACCGTTGTTTCTCTTGTATTGAACGAAAAGGAATATCTCTTCGAAGGGATTTGTAAAGGGCATATCATTGAGGAGCAAAGAGGAGGAAAAGGTTTTGGATATGACCCGATATTTATACCTGATGGTGCCGAAAAAACTTTTGCAGAGATGACAATGGAAGAGAAAAATAATTATAGCCATAGAAAAAAGGCAATAACTAAACTTACTGAGTTTTTGGGGGAACTAAATTAGACTATTAGAAAAATAAAAAGTTTCCAATTATTTAGTTCTGAATCATGTCTTAATGAGAACAAAGATTTAAATCTTATTTGTAATTTATTCGAACTTTTTTTCAATATCCATTAACGTCAATATATTTGAAACCAATATAGAACTATAATATTAATTAATGAAAGATATGCAGTCAAATAACCCACAGTCAAATAATCCTTTGCACGGAGTTACTCTCGAGATGATTCTAAAATATCTAGTTGAAAATCATGGATGGGAGTCAATGTGCGATTATGTGGATATTCGCTGCTTTAAGTTTGACCCAACTATTAAATCAAGTCTCACTTTTTTGCGAAAAACTCCGTGGGCAAGGGAAAGAGTCGAGCACATGTATTTGAAGAGTATCAGGAAGAAATTGTAATGGTTACTATATTCTTAATAATGTAATGCCTGTTTGTGGTTATATAACAATGGCATTTGCCACAGTTTCATTGATACTTGAAGTTGAAAGTTCAGAAATGAAAGAATGGTTGACCAACCTTGATTTGTTTACTTACAATGAATTTTACCTGTTAAAAGAAAGGTCTGTAAATCCTAGAAACAAACGAATTGACTTAAACCAAAAACATTTAGGAATTTGGTATGCCGTTCTTTATTTTTCTGGAAAAATATCTGCCTCCGATACGGAATAAGACTTACTAAACAGCTTATAAGGGAGTTATACAGATGAAGACAATTGTCTATCAAAGGCGATTTTCTTAGCGTTCACTGTCCGTTCATTGAAGCAAATTAAAGAGGATTATAAACTTAACTACAGCTTTGAAGCTACAATGGCAAGGATAAATAAGTGTTGAAGGGAATGTAGTTAGAGGTTGCTAGTCACTAGTTACAGGTTACTAGTTACAGGTTGCTAGTTACTAGTTGCAGGTACTTGAAACCTATAACCTGTAACCTGAAACTAATATCTACTCATTCCCTTAATTTCTTTTACTTTGCCAATCATGAAAAATTATTGAATCAGTGGAGCAACTTTATGATTGCAGCCTATTCAGTTGTTCCACTGATTTTAATAATTAAAAGGTATTAAAAATGGAGAGTAGTACATTTAAATTCAAAGGTTATGAAGTGGCTTATCAAACAGAAGGAAGTGGTATTCCATTAATATTGCTTCATGGATTTGGAGAAGATAAACAAGTATGGGAAAGTCAAGTGGCAACAATAAAAGAATTTGCTCAAATAATTGTTGTCGATTTACCTGGTTCAGGCAATTCGGTAAAAGAAAGCCCCACTTTCAACGATTCGGACTTAGCCAATCTTAGTACTATTGATTTCTATATTGATATGCTTTATCACCTTCTTCAAGAACTAAAACTCTCTAATGT
>CANCKV010000581.1 GCA_947378615.1 Chitinophagaceae bacterium
GGTAACTCCCAAATATAAGAACCATCATTTTTCGCTTGAAAGTAGAGACTTAACAGTTAGCAATAGTCTGTCTAGTATCTCCTTTTTAGATACCACTACTAAGATACTATCAGGTTATGTATCTGCCGGTTGCAAAAGTTTTATTGGTAGATTTAGACTGACTTTTGGGGATGTATTGAGAGACACTGGTCGAAATATACTATCAGTGGGTGAGCATCTACAGGCAACGACCACAACAAATGAAAAAGGTTTTTATTCCATCACTTTGCCAGCTAGGGAATATCAAGTGACAAATGTAGAAATAAATGGTGATTTTAGGGATTCTACTATTGATGACCAGGCTAAGGCTTCAGACGCTACAGTAGTATTGTATTATTTCAACGTTACTCTATCTAAAGATTCTTTAACAAAGTCTATTGATACAGCAAATGCAACTTTGAACCTATTTTTCCCTCGACCACCACAGATTGCTGTTGTTGGTTTGTATGATCCAATTGAAACAGCAAAAAATATTGGAACATGTAGATCTCATGCCAATGACTATATTTGGAATAAGGGTGATACTATGCCTTTTACTATACAAGTATATCAAGGACCACCTGCTTTAAAATGTCCTGTTGACACCGGATCTATACAGTTAGTGACAGATTTTAATGGATTAGCGGGTACGTATAGTACGATTCCATTGACAATTTCCAATGGAAAGGTAGATACTTTCTTAGTTGCAGGGCCTCCATCCACAACGGTAAGTCCTTATGCTAAATGGTTCGATGTTACCTATACAGATTTGGCAGGTAATAGTGCTAACTATAATTCTGGTAGCAACTTGATTGTATTGGGAATTTCTAAACAGGAAGGTGCTTCGGTATTTACCACTGTCTCACCGGCTCAAGTTCCTATCTTGATATTGCACGATCCTCCCGGTGATCAAAGCTTTTCATCTTGGAGCACTAATTCAACGGTAACGCAAACAACTGATATGACAGTTACAGGTAATGGTGGGGTTACTGGTACTATGGTTCTTTCGTCTGGTATTGAAGAGCAAGTAGGTGCTATCATTTCGACAAAAGTTGTTGCAGGAGTTAGATTTACCGATATAATTTCCGCTTCAGGCGGTGGTGGGACACACATTTCTTCTGAAATTACAAATGTAACTAGTCATGAAATACAAACTAGTGCTAGCACAACTGCTGTCGGTTCTATGTATGATGTTATCTACGGGAAAGCTTTTAACTTTCTCTATACTGTGGGCAATAAAATTTATTTTGATAATCATTGTAATTTAGCCATAAAGCCCGTAGTTGTTTTTGCTCCCAAAAGCGATTCAACTACCTATTTATACACAGTCAATTATATTGTCAACTCTATGTTACCACAAATGCAGACTTGGTATCAGGACACCACCGGTAGCAATCACGATAGTGCTTATTGGGGCAGTCAGATAAGTCAATGGCAACAAATTATTAATAATAATTATGATAATATTAAAAAAAGTAAGGATAGCTTAAATTTAAGTTTCAGTAACAATACTAGTCAAACACATTCTTGGACTTCATCTAGTACTCAAACCAATAATATTGTATATCATGCAGAATTGTCTAATGATTTTATTGTTGATTTTGAGGCTTTTGTTAGTAAATCTGGTATAGCTCACTCTATAGATATTAATATGAGTGCAGAAACCGATGGAGAGAAGGGTACAACTACAACAGATGATAAAACAATGAGCTTTACTTTGAATGATGATAATGGCAATGTCAATGACATTATCAATGTGAATGTAGCTACTGATCCTGTTTATGGAACTCCAATTTTTAGAACACTAGCAGGTGGCACTAGTTGCCCTCATGAAGAGAATACTGTAGCAATTGACAGTTGTGTTTTGGTTTATGATACGCGCCATCCTAAAGTTAAGTATTCTGGAGACTCCGCTTTAGTTTATTTAGTGTTGAGTAACCAAAGTTTCCTTCAAGGCTCAGGTAATCAGGAAGAATATCATGTCTCTCTGAATTCAACCACCAATCCAGATGCTGCTTTCGTATCCATTGGTGGCAATAGCCCTGGTTTACCCGCTGTTTATAAACTCGGTTTTAATGAATCTGTAACAGTACCCGTATTAATTGTCAGAAACCCATTAACAGGCGTATTTAATTATGATAATTTAGAGATAGATGCAGTAGATGACTGCGATGCTAATTTTACAGCTAGCATTAATATTAGTGCTGATTTTCCGGGTGCTCCAGTAAGTAATGCCAATCTATTGTATCCAATCACTAATTCTGTGGTAAACAAAAGAAGTAATATTATTCCATTACAATTCAATGGATACGATACTAGCAAACTCATTACTGTTACGCTTGAATATCAGCCAATAAATTCTAGTCGATTAATGGAATATCGTACTGCAATGGTTTTTAATAAACGTCGTGAATTAACGAACCCTTTAATGACTAATTACAATTGGGATGTTTCTAATCTTCCTGATAGCAGCTATAACATCCGTTTGAAAATTGAAAATGTTAGAGATGGGGATAACTTTATTTCTTATTCAAATGTAGCTTCGAATGTGGTTATAGATAGGGCTGTACCTGTGTTGTTCGGAAGTCCAGAACCTGCTTTTGGAACTTATGTGACGGGTTCAAACATTTCATTTACTTATACTCAAAACATTGATCCTACAGGTATTATAGTAAATTTAGTAGATACTACAACCCATACCACTATTAATGCTACTGCTAATGCTTATGGAAATAAAGTAGTCATTGCACCTTCTATCAATCTCTTACAGGATTCAAATCATGTAATTAGGGTGGCGGTGAGCAATATAACTAGTGTTCATGGTAATGTAAAAACAACAGGGGATTCCTTGTTCTTTACGGTTTCTAATCAAACGATTGCCACTGTAAGAAATAATCCTGCTTCCCCTAATGCAAGTGTGACTGCTACTCCTGTCAGAGGTGCTACTGGTGGAAGTCATTTTGGGGGTATTAATACGCATGGCGTAACTGATAGTCACAAAATGAATGGTGAGGCATCTATTAATAAATCATCTAGCGATAGCGT
>CANCKV010000582.1 GCA_947378615.1 Chitinophagaceae bacterium
TCTTTAAGAGCTTATTCTATAAATGTAGAGAGCGGTCTAAGTCAAGTTTGTAAACTTCTTTTCAAGGCTGGTATTACAGTCATTTTTATTCCGAAAATTTATGATAATTTACATATTAGGGCTGCTACATTTTGTATTAACGATAAACCATGTATAGCTATAACAAATTATAAAGATTATTATCCTACCCTTTGGTTTAGCCTGTTCCACGAACTTTATCATGTTCTATATGATTGGGAAGAGATTTTGATTTCCGAAAGTAATGCGCATATATCAGCTGGTATGTCAACAGCAACAGTTAATGAAGATGCGGCAAATGAATTTGCGTCAAGATATTTATTTGATGAAGATAAATTAAAGGAGATAGAGCCTTTTATTAATAACCCTAGTTATATAGCAAAGTATGCCCGTGGGTACAATATTCATGAAAGTATTGTCTATGCAATATATGCTTACAAATTTTCAACGCCTAAAAATAAACTATTTGGCAAATTCAGGCATTTTCTTATAACTCCTGGTCCAGCTATAGAATCTTTTAACCCCTCAGATTATGAAAATTATGTACCTATTCCAAAAATAGCAAGAACAACAAAATTACTTATAGATTAAAAATTATATAATGAAAGCAAAAAATACTCAAAAGAAAATATTGATAGAAAGTAAGGCTAAGCCGATTAAGAAAATAGACCCCAAACAACTTCAAGAGCAGGAGGGGCTTTTTTCTCAAGCCGATTCTATTTCGCCAATCAATAAGAAAATAGATAAGGCTGAAATAATCCAACTTACAAGTGGCGAATTTGTGAATGTTGATGAATATGTAGATGAACATTTCTACGCGGAGGTCGCAACTCATTTCTACAAAATATTTTATAATTTAATCGCGGATTTATTAGGTATTAGCAGAGAAGAGATGAAGCCATTTAGAAAACCGTATGTAGTTGCATTGTTAAAGAACAAATTGATTTATGGTAGATTCCCGAATGCAATCCAAAAGAAAATATATGCAAGGAATCCATATATTGGATATTGCACAAGGAAGTATTGGAACTATCAGACACTAACAAAAACAGGAGATTTGTCGTTAAGAGACTTTATAAATGATTTTCAAATTTTAGGGGAAAGTGTATTAGGTAACAACGGGAATCTAAAAATCTTTATAATTGAATATTGTAAAAAATATCAATTGCCAATTCAATTAGAATTGTTTGATTTGTAATTGCATAAACAATACTAAACTAAAAACGCCACTAAAAATAGTAGCGTTTTTACTAAAATATATAAAACGCTTATGCGTTAAGTATAATTCCACTCAGTTCCAGTTCCGACAGCTTCTCGCTTTTCTTCTGAGTATGCAAAAAGTCTTCCATCCCTTTATTTAGACATTCCATCATTGAAAGATTGTCTGCTTCACTGTAAGTTGTAACTCTTTTTTCATTAGCATATCGCTCCATAATAAGCTCATATTGGCTTTTTATTTCTATCATTAGTATGCTCCTTTTTAGTATGTTAATATTTTTTCTATCTTTTTTATTTCAGGTTATTTTTATAGCTATTGAATTCGCCGGCGAAAATAGCAACTTCTTTGAACTTTCCATGCATCTGAGTAAAATATTTTCCATCTAAATACCCAGAAATTAAAGTTAAACTTCCAAGTGTTGTACTATCAGTATATTTAATAGGCTCTGTCGCATCTTGCATAATAATCCCGTCACACATTTTTTTTACAAAATTTCCCTTCGTTGAAATTTCCGCAATCCAAATAAATTTGGGCATAGTAGCACCCAAAAATAATTCCTTTAAATCTTTATCAAGCTCCTCATTTAATGCCAAATATTCTTTATACGATCTACTTGATGCTAAAAAAACTTTAATAATTCTTACCTCACCACTTTTTATTCCAATCCTAGGGTTTTTCAGATATTGAAAAAAATTATGTCTAGCCCTATTTGCCTCTAAATAAATCTTTGGATATAACGGTACAATAATATTAGTTATTGTACAACCGTGCCATTTTTTTTCATCATAATATTCCAAACAAGGGTTTGCTAAGTTAGCTATTTGATATGGTGGATGATTATCGTCTATAAACACATATTTCCTTTCTATATCATTGTAGTCAATTATTTCAATTTTATCTGCCCCTTCCTCACTAATTATTTTTGTTTGGGCATTTAATATTTTTTCTACATTATCAATTTCTCTACCTACAATATTAACAGCATGTCCCAAATCATTATCAGAGTTGCTTAAAACTGCAACAATTGGTATCCCGGACTCAATGTAGGCACTTATTATAGAATCAAATGTATCTGGATATCTACTCTGAGAATATATCATTGCGCCAAAACCCAATTCCCTTACTGCGTACGTTACCTGTTCAGCAGTAAGCCCTTCTGACGGCATCAGTCTCTTGTAAGAGAACTTGTGCAATATTTTATGTATTGTTGATGGCAGTACGGGTTTATATTCAGGATATTTGTTCCCAAAATATTCTAGTAATGCCCATATTGTTGTTTCGGCACAAGTTATTGCCTGGTTGTCTTGTGAAGAATGAGGAAAACAATTCACTTTATATTTTACAAAGTTTACAGTAGAATTGATTTTTGCAAGGCAGCATAAGATATTGTCTTCCTTTTTAGCTTTTGTTGATAATGCTGTTCTTCCTATAATTTTAGGAAAAGTCGGTCTAATTGTCAAAAATCCAAGATACTGATGTTCTGTTTCTATTAGCTTTTTTTTATCATAGTTTCTAAAGTCGTCCCAAACAATCTCTTTATTAAAAAAAGAAATCCTTATTGTATCTCTATGATATTGTTCTAGTTTGGATGAATAATAGTTGTAATATGTATCCCTATACATTTTATCAACGTATGGATATTCTACAATAGCATATAAATTATCCTTTAAAGATTTGATATAAGGACCTATAGTCTTTTCTATTATTTTCCCAGAGTATTCTTCCGTTAAATTGTATTTCTCAATCCATATTGTTTGAATATGCAACGCTACATCGCTTATTTTACAAATTCCAGTGTAAATCGGATCACTCATCTGCTTA
>CANCKV010000583.1 GCA_947378615.1 Chitinophagaceae bacterium
ATATTTTCATTGATATAAGAGGCATTAATCTCTTCATTAACTCCTAATACCTGTTCAAAAAATTGGAGGAATAAGTCATCTATTTCAAGTGAGTTTCCGTTCTTTCTTAAAATGGAATATTTTATTAAAGCAGCAATTTTTTCATCATTATCATCAACCGATTTTAATGCTAAATCGTAATTATAGTTAAGTTGCTTTCTTTTTTGAAACATATCCGAAAGCAACTCTCTCTCCCGATATAGTGTTTGTATAAGCTCCTTTAAGTTAGAAAATGTATTCATGCAAAATTTTAATCTCGCAATATTATTAAAAGAAAAGGACTAATTGTATTATTTCATTTTATAAGCGATTATTAGAAACAGACAAGTTTATCAATCACTAGAATCATTTAAATAACTCTAATCTGCCGAATAGGAGAGGTCAATCAGATGAAAATAAAAAACTAGCAAAACCGAGTGAGAGCACATTAATAGCCGCCGAACTAAAATAATCTAACAATAATTCGAGGTGAGTACTGTTGCAGAGAGATGCTAAATAAAATTGAGCAGGCTCATTATCTGTTCCTGTCCTGTAAGACCTGTCTTCAGCCCAATTGATTTTATTAAGCATAAACAAAGCGGATATATGAACAATTTTTGTTCAACGCAAATATAGGATTGCATCTGGATTGTCAAGTAAGAATGTTTTTTTAAGAAAAAGATAAAAACCCACCCCCAACCCCCTCCCTAGAGGGGAATAGCGAAGACAGTAGCGATTTGGGATGCTTTATTTAATGCTTCCACCATCAACTTCTCAATTAACTTCTCCATCGACTTCGCTAAAGTCTTCGAGTTCCCCTCAAGGGAGGGGGTTAGGGGCAATGTCATTAAGTTAAGCGTACTAATCGAAAATAAGGATGTCAGACTGAGCCTGTCGAAGGCGTGCAAAGAGGGAATGAACCTTGAATTATCCCGGTTTCGACAAGCTGCTAATGACAAGAAGTTGATTTGTTTGAAAATCAATGATGAAAGTTTAAGTTGCTTAAAGCTTCGACTAGCTGCTAATGACATCTTATAAATTGTAATGGACTCATCGATAATTAACCTGTCAGACTGAGGCTCTCGAAGTCGGGTCGAATTGTTATAGTTGCTTGCACTTCGATAAACTCAGTGTGAAAGTATTGCTGATATTCATAACCAACTGCGATGTCATTTCAAAAAACTTGAGAAACTCTAATTACTGCCTCAACCTGACAGCCTTTCCTTAACTTAAAGGCATTGATAAAAAATCCTACTTCGCTAAGTTCTTCTCGTTAGTTTTCGCGTCATTTCAACAGAGAAATCTTGACAAAAGTGGCTTTACTCCTATAAATAAGTAAAAAAGTAAATGGGGCTCCCAGCTTTGCTGTCATCCCGAACCTAACCGAAAATGAAAGATAGTGATAATACAAACGAACCTTTTTTTAATTGCAGATTCGGAATGACAACGAAATTTGATATGATAAGGAAGTTGTAGGTAATAAGTTTTAAGTAAAAAACACACTTAATTGTGATCCAAGTTGCTCAATTTATTTTAATTGCATTCCTAAGATTGGGCAACTTAAAAAAAGTGACCCAATTAGTGCCTCCTTTACGTCATACCCATTTATCTTAGGCTTGCTAGATTGGACATTCTAAATGAAGTCTAAGACTGTAGCGAAGGAGGTCTGAATCTGTTTTGTTCTATGTGGCTGATGTGACTTTATGTTAAACCTTTTTCTAATTTTAACTTTTTATGTTGAGAGAATAATAATTCAGATTAATTCGAGAACGGTTATTTCAGGCATGATTCCTACTCTACCAGGATACCCAATGAAACCAAACCCCCTGTTAACATATAATTTTTGTTTCCCGTCTTCATACAATCCTGCCCATTGTTTATACATCCACTGTACAGGACTCCATTTAAAATATGGATTTTCCAATCCAAATTGCATTCCGTGTGTATGTCCACTAAGCATGAGGTCGATGTCTTTGTATTCCTTTTTCACTTGATAATCCCAATGACTAGGATCATGACTCATTAATATTTTAAAAGAAATCTTTTCAGTTCCAGGATAGGCATCCTGCATTCTGCCGTATTTAGGGAATCTTCCTTTTGCCCCAAAGTTTTCGATTCCTAATAAGGCAATCTTCTCCCCATTCCTTTCAAATACTACGTGTTCATTCATCAATAATCGCCACCCCATGGCTTTTTGTAGTTGCTTTAAATTTTCGAGGTTTTGCTTTTTTGCCATTTCACTCGGCCAACTTGTATAGTCACCATAATCATGATTTCCAAGTGTACTGAATACGCCCATAGGAGCATTTAAGCGACTAAAAATTTCCTTGTAATCAAACATCTCTTCATGCCTATCATTTACCAAATCGCCTGTAAAAAGTATCAAGTCAGGCTTTTCTTTCAATATCATATCCACTCCCCTCTGCACAGCCACTTTATCATTGAAGCTACCACTGTGAATATCACTGATATGTATGACTTTCAACCCTTTGAATGAATTAGGAAGATTGGGGAATGACAAGGCAATTCTTCGTATTTCGTATTTGTACTTATTACTGAAACCCCACAACAAAGTTCCAAAGAGAGTCCCTCCTAATGCTAATCCCAACCAACTAATAAATGTAGAACGAGAGATTTCATTACCTGTTGAAATACTCAAATCAGGATTAGAAAATCTTATTTTATTGATAACAAACAAAATCAATCTCCTGAAGTCATCAACTAAAAAAAAGACAGAACCAATTAACTTGGCAAAAAATAAACCCAACAAAATGGCAAAAATATAGTTCCTGAATATTTTGTTTGTTTGTAGCGCAGTAATATATGGCAAAGACAATAAGCAAGTAAGTGTCAAAGCTGAAACAATCCAATAGCTATAAAATACAATTATTTTAGTTTGATTTGAAGCATTTTGACTCACAGTCTTCACAGCCTGATACACATAAAAATCAAGCAACAACATAATTAATCCAACTATCCACCAAACATATCCATTTCTCATTTCGTATTTCCTTTATTAATTTAAAA
>CANCKV010000584.1 GCA_947378615.1 Chitinophagaceae bacterium
TTAGCAAAAAACTGTTTGTCAATTGGAGTTCCAGATATAGTTATTAATAATGCCGGTACATATACTCCAGGCAATTGTTACAATGAAAACGAAGGCGCCCTTGAAAGCATGATGAATTTAAATTTATATGCAGCATATCATTTAACACGAGCATTGTTACCAAAAATGATAGAAAAAAATAGTGGACATGTTTTTAACATCTGCTCAATTGCTTCACTAAAAGCTTATGAAGGCGGAGGTAGTTATAGCATAAGTAAATTTGCTTTAAACGGCTTTTCACAAAATTTAAGACATGAATTAAAATCAACAGGAATAAAAGTTACTGCGGTTTTTCCAGGTGCAGTTCATACCGAATCTTGGGGAGATTTTGATAACAGTAACCAAAGAATTATGGAGGTAGATGATATTGCTGTTATGATTTATGCTGCGACTCAAGTTTCTAAACAGGCTGTTGTAGAAGAAATTGTCATCCGACCTCAATTAGGCGATTTGTAATCTATGAATTTGTAAACTTATAACCTACCCCTCTTACAGAATGAAAGTAAATAGGGTTCCTGCTATCTTTCTCAAAGTATTTTCTAAAATTCAAAATAAAATTATCAATAGTTCTGGTTGTAGGAAAAACATTATAACCCCAAACGGCTTGAAGTATTTTTTCTCTTGTAACCACTTCGTTTTTATTTTCGATTAAGAGCTTTAATAACATGCCTTCTTTTTTTGTTAACATGATTTTATCTCCATTGCTATTTATACACTCTAATGCATTAAAATCAATTTTATTTCCACCAAACTCAATAAAGTCTGCAATATTCTTTTTAAGATTTAGCTGTTCATTTTTTCTAATGAGATTATCAACTCTCAATAAAAGCTCTTCCAAATTAAATGGCTTCGTTAAATAATCATCTGCACCTTTTTTTAATCCCAATACCCTATCCGCACTGCTGTTCTTAGCACTCAATATTAAAATTGGTAAAGATAAATTTTGTAGTCGGATAGATTCACACACCTCAATTCCATTAATCTCTGGTAGCATCACATCTAAAATGATTAAATCAAAATGTTCCTGGTGAATCATTTTTAATGCAGTATTACCATCACTACAACAACTCACACTATACCCTTCCAGTTCTAGATTTAATTTTAAAGCTTCTTGAAGATTTTCTTCATCTTCAACTAATAAGATTGTATATTTTTGATTCATGAATGTAGCGTACTCAAGATTTTAATTCAATGAAAAATTTTGCCCCTTTAGGTTTATTATCCTTTATATAAATATCGCCTTTGTGTGCATGAATAATTTTTTTAACAAGAAACAATCCTAATCCAGTCCCTTTAGATTTTTGTGTTGCCTCAATACCTGAACGATAAAATTTGTCAAAAACTTTTTTCTTTTCATTATCATTTATACCCTCACCTTGGTCAGCAACACAAAGTGTTGAAAATTTACCTTTGCTTAAGGTAATTGTTAAAACAGATTCTTTAGGTGTATATTTTACTGCATTATCAATTAAATTATTAATCACAATTTGCAATAGAAAAATATCTCCTTTTAAAATGATGTTTTCTTCTATTTCAGTTTGAATAGTTTTAAAAGCAAACCTGTTCTTAAAATCTCTCACACAATTTAAAACCAATTCTGAAAAATTAATTTCTGCAAAAGCCAACTGATAACCACCTGCTTCCATTTGAGAAGATAATAGCAAATTACTGCAAAGCGCATTCATCCTATTGTTTTCTTCAATTGTATTACTAATTAATTTCAGTTGTTGATTGTCATCTAATTTTCTCTTTTGTATTGTTTCCAAATTCAATTTAGTTATTGCAATAGGTGTTTTTAATTCATGCGTTATCGCCATCATGAAGTTTTGTTGCTGTTGACTAATTTTCAATTGTTTGTTTACGGCTCTAAATAGAAAAATTGCACCGGCAGAAATCAACAAAAAGAAAATAGCCCCTTCTCCTAAATATTGGCCCGTCTTCCTTTTTTTTTCTTCAATGATGTTTTGATATTTTATGTTGTAATTGACATCACTATAACTCAAGCTTTTAATTTTTAAAGTTGACATTTGCTCATTTTGTATAGAAAGCGCAATACACCACCAGATCAATGCGGTAATGATATACAACAACAATACCCAGTAAATAATAAAAATGGTTTTTATCTTTTTCGATTTGTTAAACATATCATGCGGAATATAAAAGCCAGTATTAATTTCGTTTATCTAAACCCCAACTTAATTTATCTCTTAGCGTTTGTAAGAAATTGTTTTCGTTTAATCGTATTAGATTTACATAAAAAGCTTCTTTTTTTACAGCAAGTTGAATCTCCTTGCTTATCACTTCTCTTCTGCTGTCTAGCGTACAAACAAACTCATCAGCCCTGCCTTCTAATTCAAATGAAATGATAGTATTGTCGGGCACAATAATAGGCCTGATATTTAAATTGTGCGGCGCTACAGGAGTTATGATAAAACTACTATTGTCAGGAAACACAACTGGACCATTACAACTTAATGAATAACCAGTAGATCCAGTTGGAGTAGAAACAATTAAACCATCTGCCCAATAGGTATTTAAAAACTCTCCATTAAGATAAGTATGAATCTTTATCATAGAAGAGCTGTCTTTTTTTAGAATTGTAAACTCGTTGAGTGCATATGGTGTCTTACCAAATATTTTTACATTAGATTCTAAATGTATTAATGATCGTTTATCAAGAACATAATTTCTGTTAGCAATTGCTTCTATGGCAGATACAATTTCTTCTCTTCCAATATTTGCCAAAAATCCTAATCTACCATAATTAATTCCTAAGATAGGAATGCCAGAATCTCTAACTAATGTAACAGTATCCAGTAGGGTGCCATCACCACCTAAACTAATCATACAATCAATACTACTATCTAAATCTTCAAAAGAATTAAATGTTGAATAATTACCTTCAATGGATATAGAAGAATAAAACTGGTTAAAAAAATCTTGAAAAAAAATTGGCTCTACTCCGAAATTTATTAATTCATCTAACAATTGTTTTAGATCTT
>CANCKV010000585.1 GCA_947378615.1 Chitinophagaceae bacterium
GTCTTTAAACCTATAACGTATAACTTATAACGTAAAACTTCATAAACGTTTCATTCAAAATAGTTTATCATGTCAAAGCATTGTTTGTTTAAAGTCTTCTTTTTGTTTATCTCATCTATTTCTTTTGGTCAATCCTATCATTTTGGAGCGGACTATTATCCAGAGCATTTCCCGCTAAAGGATGTGTCTAGAGATGCTGTTTTGATGAAGGCTGATGGTCTGAATACCGTTCGAATGGGCGACTTTGCATGGGTAAAGATGCAGCCTGATAATCATACTTACTATTTTGATTGGTTAATACAGGCGGTTGACACGTTAGGTAAATACAATATAAAGACGCTGCTTTGTACGCCTACTGCAGCAATTCCAAAATGGATGTTCGATGAATATCCGGATGTCATGCAGGTGACAGAAACAGGACAACGAAAGCCTTATGGAAAACGCCGACATGCCTGTTTGAATAATACAAACTATCGACAATTTTCTGAGGGTATTGCCACACAAATGGCAAAAACATTTGCCAACAATTCCAATGTTATCGGATTTCAGATAGATAATGAGTTGATGGCAGAAGAACCTTATTGCTATTGCGAAACCTGTAAATTGAAATTCGCAGATTGGTTGCAAAAGAAATACAAGACAATTGAAGCCCTTAATAATGAATGGGGATTGACTTTTTGGAGTGAAAACCTAACTGCTTTCAGTCAGGTGTTTATTCCGAGAAAAGGAGATAATCCGGGTTGTTTTTTGGATTATCAGGATTTTTATTCTGATTGTACCATTGATTTCTTCAACCTACAACGGAATGCCATCAAGAAGTATGCTCCCCGCATGCAAGTGACACATAATATTTGTTCGAGTGGATTTTTGTATAAACTTGATATGTATAAATTAGCTAAGACCTGCGATTTTCTTTCATTTGATAACTATCCCTATACATGGACACTTGAAAACGAATATGCCCCTGTTGATAATTTCGACTTTCATCCTGCAATGGCTTCAATGGCATTGTCGCAATGCAGAGGAACGAGACATGCACCTTTTTGGGTGACAGAATCGCAAGTCTCCCGTACGGCAGGTAAGCAACGAAAGATGATTGAACCCGGAATGGTTCGATTGTGGAGTCATCAGGAACTATCACATGGTTCAGATGCTACCCTGTTTTTCCTTTACCGAACATTCGAAAATGCGCACGAACAGATGATGAATGGCATATTGGATGCCGATAATATTCCACGTAGAAGGTATGAAGAAGTAAAGCAGACATCGAAGGAATTATTGCAAGTGAAGCAAGTGATTGGTCAAGCTTTTCCTGTTGCGAAGGCAGCATTGTTGAGAGATTTTAAGTGTGATTGGGCATTTGAAGATGGAAGGATTAGTACAGACTTTAGGTATATGAGGCATATCTATTCCTACTACAGGGCATTGAGGGAACATTCAATTACCGCCGATATTGTTTCGCCAAAAGATAACTTATCTGCTTATCCGCTCATTATTGTCCCTGCACAGGTATTGATGACACCCGAATTGAGTTTGCAATTAAAACAGGCTGCGGAATCAGGAAGCACAGTCGTGATTACCTGCATGACAGGATTGAGAGACTCGAGTATGAAATCGTTTGGGAGAATATTGAATAAGGATATTGAGCGATTAGCTGGCATTGAAGTTCAGGAACAATTCGCCCTTTTAAAACAAGAAAATACTAAGATTTCGTTTGCAGGAAATCCATCAAAAGAATATACCGGAGGATTGTGGTATGATGTATTTAATCCGCTTGCTACAGAAATACTCGCCTCTTATGAAAGTCGATTTTTAAAAGGTAAACCTGCTGTTGTAAGGCATAAAGTGGGTAAGGGAATGGTGTACTATATTGGCACAGTTCCTTCGGATGAACTGATTAACGACCTAATTCCCAAACTGTTATCAGATGCCGCAATAGTTCCTTTGGCAAAGGCAAACGACAGATTGGTAGATATCTCCGAATTGAAAGGAATGAAGAAATATGTTTATGCGATTAACTTTTCAGATAAGGAACAACCTATATTCTTAACTGTTCCGATGAAAGACATTATTACAAACGAGAAAGTAAGCAAACAGACAATGATAAAGCAGATGGATGTGAGGGTTTTTGAGATTGAATAATAAAAGATACCCTCCCGAAAGCTAAAACTTCGGGAGGGTAAGGAAGTTAAAATAAATAAGTTGAGCCATTTTCAGATTTAATACGATAGAAAATAACACTAATTTTATAGAAAAAGCTCAACACATAGGCAGATAGGTTCACATAGAAATCACATAGATTTTTTCCTATGTTTTATTAAAGAGAAGGTCACATAGGAAACCTACTTCGTAGAATTAGGGGCTACTTAGTGAAACGATTTTATAATTGTTGAATTTATTTACTCACATTCCTAATAGTTTTATCTAAATAAAACTTTCGTGATAGCTACCACCTTTCCTTTGCTATCTTTTACCTGCATTAAATAATTACCTGATGTCATCTTACTAGCTACATTTAAAGGGTAAATAGAATTCCCTGCAAGATGTTCTATCTTTTGTAAAGATGTCCTTTTGCCCATCATATCATAAAGGGTGATGGAATAATTGCCTGAAGAAATATTTCTAAAAATAATCCTTGCCTCACTAATTGTAGTAGGGTTTGGATAAACGACAATTTGAGGATTTTTATTCTCAAAAACAACGGTTGCTACAGTACTATAACTGATTTCCCCATCACTTTCTTGAACCTTTAATCTATAATAATTGATGCCCTCTTTAGGATTTTGGTCAACGAAATGATAACTTGAATGAGCACTATTAGTTGGTTTTACTTGTCCAATCGTTACATATTGTTCCCCATCATTACTTCTTTCAATTGTATAAGTATTGATACCCGATTCAATCGAAGTTTTCCAAGTAATATTTGTAGCATTATTACCCTGATTAGTGGCTGCAACAGCATTGAATGAAACTAATTTTATAGGAAGGATTGTGGCATCAGCCATTTTCACTACCCAACAATCGTAGCTACCTTGATTCT
>CANCKV010000586.1 GCA_947378615.1 Chitinophagaceae bacterium
TATAGGCTGTTTTAAAATCTGATTGTTATTTATGATTATGATACCAGCGTTAGTACTATATAAGAATTCTTCATACTTAGGATTGGCTAAAAAACTAATTTGATCTTCTTTAGCTTCTTCAATTTTTCCAAATGAATTAACTTGAACAGCATCATTACCTTCAACAACGCCTTCAATTATTTGGGCAATTTGTATTGCATTAAACTGCATATTAATCTATTGAGTTTAAATATTTGGATAACAAATGTAATGCTTTTTAATTTTTCCCCTAAGCGTTTGATTGATTAAGGGATTATCCACTTCTGTAATGTCTTTTATTGACCCATCCTTAAATAATATTTTGATGTGTTCATTTTCAAAGTCATAGGTGCTGCTAATAGCTTCTCCCTGATAAACTAACCAGGCTGCTTCTTCATCGCTTAATTGGAGAAGTTCTTTCGTTGCGTTAGTTTTTTCTAATAATAATTCGTTCGAAATGGGCTGCGAAAAGTATTTTACTTTTAAAAGTTTTCTGTCAATAATTCCTCTGCATAGAAATGAAAGTACTTTATCATCATACGTACACCAGTTTTTAATAGCCATCATTACATCATAATCATCAATACTACAAAATTGTTCTAAAGTAATATTGGATGCTGATGAATGAATAAAGCTATTCAATGGCTCAATACATGTTGCATTAATGCTTTTCGCTCTTTTAATAATTCTTTGCAGCATCTGCTCTGCACTAACAACAGTTTTATGAAAATAAACCTGCCAATACATGAGTCTTCTGGCTACAATAAATTTTTCTATTGAATAAACTCCTTTTTCCTCTACCATTAATTCTCCTTCATGTACTGTAAGCATTTGTATAATTCTATCATAACCAATAACTCCCTCATTTACTCCAGTAAAAAAAGAATCCCTGGTTAAATAATCCATTCTGTCAACATCTAGTTGTCCGCTTATTAGCTGATGCAAAAACTTTTTTGGATATCGATTGGTAAAAATATCAAGCGCCATTTGCAGTTTTCCTTCAAATTGTTTATTTAAAGTTTCCATTAGCATTAACGAAAGCTCTTCGTGGTGAAGGTTTTCTGCAAGTACATGCTCTAATGCATGTGAAAAAGGGCCATGACCAATATCGTGTAATAAGATTGCGATTTTTGCGGCTTGTTGTTCTTCAGAAGAAATAGCAACACCTTTATTAATTAGCTCTTGAAGTGCTGAACGCATTAAATGATAAGCGCCTAAGGAATGGTGCATCCTTGTATGAACCGCACCAGGATATACAAGGTGGGCCAAAGCCATTTGTTGAATTCTTCTTAATCGTTGATAATAAGGATGAGCAATAATCTGACTGATTAACTCATCATCAATTGTAATAAATCCATAAACAGGATCATTAATTATTTTATGAAATTTTTTCATGAGCAAAATTAAAAATTACCAATGGTGATGCCAATTGTTTTTGTAAAGAACCGGGAAACAATTTTATGTTAAATGAACATTGCTATTTGACAAATCTTCAAAGCATCCACTTAAAAAATTATATTTGTAAGATACTAAACTCTACAACATGAATACACCAAAAATACTTTGGGTTGATGATGAAATAGAAAGTTTAAATTCACAAATATTATTTCTCCAAAATAAGGGGTATCAGGTTTTTACTAAAACAAACGGATTCGATGCAATTGAATTTGTAAAACAACAGGTACTAGATGTTGTATTGATGGATGAAACTATGCCCGGAATAACTGGACTTCAGGCTTTACAGCAAATTAAAATCATTAACAGCAACCTGCCTGTAATTTTAATCACTAAAAATGAAGCGGAAAACTTAATGGACGAAGCAATAGGAAGTCAGATAAGTGATTATTTAATTAAACCCGTTAATCCCAATCAGGTTTGGTTAAGTTTAAAAAAACTAATTGACAACAAGCGGTTGATTGCAGAAAAAACTACTACGGCCTACCAACAGGAGTTTAATAGTTTGATAATGGCTTTGAATAACAATCCCAATTATAATGAATGGATAGAAATTTATAAAAAACTAGTTTATTGGGAATTAGAAATTCAGAAAAGTGATAGCCCAGAGATGCAAGAAATCTTTTTATCTCAAAAACAAGAAGCAAACACTGATTTTTTTAAATTCATTTCAAAACATTATTCGTCATGGGTCTCTCCAAAAAGTATAGACTCTCCAATAATGAGTAGTAATTTGTTTAAGAATAAAGTAATTCCTCATCTTCAAAAGGGAGTGCCATTATTTTTTATTTTGATTGACAATTTGAGATTCGACCAATGGAAAACGATACAGCCAATTTTTGCTGATAGCTTTAGAATTCAGGAAGAAGATTGTTTTTATTCTATATTACCTACCGCTACTCAATATGCGAGAAATGCAATTTTTGCAGGGATGCTTCCAATTGAAATCGAAAAACAATTTCCGTCACAATGGAAAAATGATGATGAAGAAGGAGGAAAGAATTTATTTGAAGAAGAGTTTTTAAAATTCAATTTAAAAAAACTTGGTAAAGGCGACATAAAATATTCGTACACAAAAATCACCAATCATCATGATGGCGAAAAATTAGTTGATTCAATTCATAATCTATTGCAGAATGATTTAAATATTATCGTGTATAATTTTGTTGATATGTTAAGTCATGCAAGAACAGAGATGGAGGTACTCAAAGAATTAGCAGCCGACGAAACAAGCTACAGAAGCCTTACTGCTAGTTGGTTTGAACACAGTCCGCTACATCAAGCACTTAAAAAAATTGCAGAAAAAAACATCACAGTAATTGTCACTACTGATCATGGAAGTACAAGAGTGAAAACGCCTGCAAAAGTAATTGGAGACAAACAAACCACCGCCAATTTAAGATATAAACACGGCAGAAATCTTGATTACGATCCAAAAGAAGTGTTGGCTTTCAGAGATCCAAAAGAAGCAGGATTGCCTTCTCCCAATGTCAATTCTTCTTATATATTTGCAAAAGGAGACTTGTTTTTATGCTATCCCAATAATTACAATCATTTTGTAAATT
>CANCKV010000587.1 GCA_947378615.1 Chitinophagaceae bacterium
TGAATAAAATCAGGTTGTAAATATATATTTTTTAAGTACTTAACAAGAAATATTAATTGTATTTTAAAGTTGACAATATAAAAATAGAAAAAAAAAATTGTATATAACGTTGTATTATTTGAAAATCGTCTCTGCAATACCTTGATTAATGATATAATTACTATAAGTGATTTGTACTCTACCCTTTTTTCTTTTCAGTTTTTCAGCATCAGAATATTTCTCTTCATCTTCAAATTCTAATGCTACTCCCTTAGGCATTTTATAATCTTTGGTATTAAAACTAAAATTAACCTTGTCTGGCAATGCAAATGCAATGTACTTTCCATAAGTCATCTCAATTTCAAAAGAACCATTCTCCTTCGTGGTCGTAGCAGCCTTCAAGATTAATAAATTAGCCTCATCAACATAGATTGTTGACAACACTACATCACTATTATCAGAAGTTGGAAGAAGCTTTATTACTTTTGTTTTCGTTTTATTTACGATTGTTTCTCCCGCTGCTACGGCAACAAAATCATTGCCAGAAATAAGCGTACTCATATTTACAGTTACTCCTCCCTTAGGCAAAATTGAAATTCCGCCATCACGCTTTAGTTTAAAATGATTGGGTTTCTTAAAATATACTTTTACCCTGCCTACAGGTGCCTTAATGAAGGCAACATCCGTTTTCATACTACCCTCGGCAACATAGTCATTTACCTTATCGAGTTTTGCCTTAACTTTATTTACTAAGGCTGTCATATCTTGACAAAAGCTAAAACAAGGAATTGCGAAAAGTAATGTTGTGAAAATGAATAAACGCATAATATTAGTTGTTAGTGATTAGTGGTTAGTGATTAGTGGTAAGAGTTTAGTAGTTTATTGATTACTATTGAGTCTAGCAACTAACCACTAACAACTAACCACTAGCTTAACACATCTTTTTTATTAAAGAAATATAAGGTGGCTACAAAAAAGCCGATGATATGAACAACAAGAATGATTGCCGAAGTAATGATTCTGTTGGCATGTTGAATAGTACCTGCAATTACTGCATTCTCTGAATTGACTTGTGGGTCAAAGAATTCTTTCCAATTGACCATGTGTGTAGTAAAAAGAAAAGGCTGTATCTTTTGAAATAAGGGAATACTCATCGTACTCAAAATTGTAAAGAAGATGATGACACTCATTGTTGCGACAATCGGGCCAATTGAGTTTTCAGCAAAATTTGAAAGAAAAAAACCAAGAGATGCCACCGTAAGCATGGCTAATAAAGCAAACCCAAAGGCACCGATATATCTCCAAAACACATCTCCAACAGGTAATTGTACAATATAATTCGTTTTCTGTATGACCATATCATCAGTACCAAATAAAAACATGCTTACAAACAATGCGAGTATTGCAATCCAAACTAATAAGAGAAAAGTATAAATGGCAGATGCTGAAAACTTAGCCAAAAGAAAAGAAGTCCTACTAATTGGCTTAGTTAACATCAATCTCAATGTACCCATATTTGCCTCGCCACTAATCATATCGGCAGCAATTAAGGCTATTAATAAGGGTACATGCACCAATAATAATTGTAGTAGAACATAGCAAACGAGATATCCATTCAATATTTTACCATCGAAGGAAAATGTCTGTGCAACATTACTCATCATAAAACCAACATACGATTCTCCGTCTCTCAATAATCCTAGTTGAATAATCCCAATCAATGCGGTAATTGCACCAAAAGATATGTAAGTACGAGGTCGGCGAAATATTTTATATAATTCAATTTGTAAAAGCTTGTACATGCTGACTGTTAGAGGTGATTTGTAAAAAATAATCTTCTAGACTGTGACGAGGTTGCAACGAAATAACTTGTGCATCCATTAATACCAAGCTTTTATGTAACTCGGGTATCTTATCCTTGTGTAACTTTATTAATAAGCTATGATTACGTTGAGGTTGCAGAAAATTTTTCCATTCGCTTTCGAGTAGTTTATGTAGAGTCAATTGGTTATTGACAGTTTCAATTTCCACAATTGTCTGTGCAGGGTCGAACAATTCATTTGCATTACCCTCTACCAACTTCTTCCCTTTTTCTATTATTAATAGACGGCTTGCAATCTGTTCTATTTCACTTAATAAATGTGAAGAGACTACAATTGTTTTTCCCATTTCTTTACTCAACCTTAAAATCAAATTTCTAATATCTGCAATTCCTTGTGGGTCAAGTCCATTTGTTGGTTCGTCCAAGATAATCAGTTGTGGATTGTGCACTAATGCAATGCCAATTCCCAATCTCTGTTTCATTCCTTGAGAAAATGTCTTCACTGTGTCCTTTGCTCTCGAAGCTAGCCCTACCATCTCAAGTTGATTCATAATGACTTGATGCGAAACTTTTATTCCACTCAACTTGGCAAACAAAGAAACATTCTCATAGGCAGAAAGATATTTATAGACATCGGGTTTTTCAACTACAGCCCCCACTTGTCGTAAAATTTCGGAACGGTGCTGTTTTAGATTCATGCCAAATAGCTCAATTTCTCCACTTGTAGGGGCAATCAAAGTCAACAGCATACGAATAGTCGTGCTTTTCCCTGCTCCATTCTGACCTAAGAAACCATAAATATCTCCTTTATTTACTGTAAATGACAAATCATCTACTGCAGTCAAGTTTTTGAACTGCTTGGTAAGTTGTGTTACTTTAATAACAGACTGCATATTTAGTAGTAACAACAAACGTTCGATATGGTTGTGATTTATAAAAGAAAGAGTTTTAGAAAATTAATACTTCTATTAATATTCCATTTCATCTTATTTCAAAACAAAAAGTGATAATTCGAATTAAGTACTGTATTTTTGCCCACTGTTTTTGTGTATAAGCCATTATTGAAACTCAAACAGAAATGGGGCTGTACTGGTTTCGACAGCAAAGTTCTTTGTAGGTATAAGCATGCAGTGCGTTGGATAATTAGCACTTAAATCTGAATATTCAAAACTCAAATGGCAATACTCAGTATGCCATGGCTGCCTAATCAGTGATTGGACAG
>CANCKV010000588.1 GCA_947378615.1 Chitinophagaceae bacterium
CTAGTAATGTATTATTAGAAGCTTCCAGTATGGAGAAGCCTTGCATTACTTGTAACACCACCGGTTGCAGAGAAATAGTAGAAGATCAACATACTGGATTATTATGCAAGGTTGCTGATTCAAAAGATTTGGCAGAAAAAATGAAACAAATGATTTCTTTCAGCGATGAAAAAAGAATCGAAATGGGAAAGAATGCTAGAAAAAAAGTTGTGAAAGAGTTTGACAAACAAATAGTATTAGATGCATACTTAAAAGCAATCAATGATTGTTTGAAAAATAAATAAACAGCTAATTTAATTTCTAGAAGAATTGCGCTCCACCAAAATTGAATTTAATACAGACTCCCGACTTGTACCACCTAAATTTAGTGCGGTAATAACATACTGATTATCAGTATTTTGTTGTTTTATTTCTATAAATTTACCGCACTAAGGCAAGTTTTTTATGAAAATCCGGGTCGTAAAAACATCATCAAATGCAAGGGCTGTTCAGGTGGTACACTACCAAAACAACAAAAGGGTCATTCTGCAACACATAGGATCAGCTCATAGTGATGAAAAATTGAATGAATTAATTTTGATTGCAAAAGAAAGGATTAAGAGTTTCTCCAATCAGCTTTCAGTTTTTCAGGATGATCAACCCAATAGTTTGTTGCACCTCAATCATTGCACTTTTGTAGGTGTTAAATACCGTTTTTTTTACGAGTTAATAAATTCTATTCAAGACAAAATTGGTTTTGACGATTTGCCTGTATTACTTAATGATTTGGTGACAATAAGAATATTTGAGCCTGCATCTAAACTTCGTTCCTTGGAACTTATGGAACAGTTTTTTGGCATTAAACATAGCCGTAATGCTTATTATAAAATAGCACCAAAGTGTATTGAGCTGAAGGAATTAGTGGAACAGAAAGTGATTGTTTTTGCTAAAGAAAATTACGCTTTCCAATTCGATATCGTGTTTTATGATGTAACTACTCTTTACTTTGAAACTTTTGAAGAAGACGAGCTTCGAAAAAACGGTTTTTCAAAAGACAATAAATCTCAACAGCCACAAATACTAATTGCATTAATGGTAAGCAAAGAAGGCTTTCCAATTACTTATGAAGTCTTCTCTGGCAACACATTTGAAGGTCACACCATCATTCCTGTTGTGAATCAATTTATTGAAGCCAATAAGGTAAAAGAATTTACAGTGGTTGCAGATGCGGCTATGATTAGCACAGAGAATGTAAAACAATTAATCCAAAACAATATCAATTATATCGTTGGTGCAAGGCTTGGCAATATTCCTTCCAGCTTGCTTGAAAACATCGATAACAATATCATTAGAGAAGATGGTAAAAGTATCAGGATAAAAACAGATAACGGGTTTTTGATCTGTAGTTTTTCTTCTGTGAGATATCGCAAGGATTTGTATGAAATGAACAAGCAAATTGAAAAGGCAAAGCAAGTTGTTGAAAAACCTTCCAAGAGTAAAAAGTTGAAATTCACCAAAACCAATAATCATCAACTTGAAATCAACGAAGGTCTTATTGAGAAAACGAAGATACTACTTGGTATCAAAGGTTATTACACTAATTTAGAAGCATCTGTTGCAGATGATAAAACAATCATAGAACGTTATCACGAACTCTATAAAATAGAACAAGCCTTTAGGATATCAAAAAGCGACTTGCAAACTAGGCCAATTTTTCACTTCAAAGAGCAGCCTATAAAGCTACACATCTTGATATGTTTTATGGCGCTAGTAATATCAAAGCATATTGAGCTTAAGACTAGCAGCTCAATAAGAAAATTCTTAGATGAGTCAAAAAAAATCATTGATGGGCAAATCTTAAATGAAATGACCAATAAAATCGTCAATGTAAAGGCAATAACAAATTCAAAAATGAAGGATACTATCCAGAAATTACTGTCACCGCACTAAAAGAGACAAGTCGGGTGCTGTTGGCAAATGGAATGAATTTGCTGAACAAACAAAAGTAAAAAAGGACTTGAAAGATGCGATTTCAAAAACCTTATTGCTTTTATAGAAATGTGCTGGGTACGATTCTTTGAATTGAATTGTATTTTTGAATAGGTTCATGATCATTTAACAACCTGAATATAACACAAGGAGTTGAGTCAAGACCCAAAAGGGTTGCTTGTTTCTACCGAGGTTTCTAGGATAAATAAAAAGTTCTAAATAATAGAATATAAACACGTTGGAGTTCGAGGTTAATAATCCCTCTTTCTCTCTGCCAAAAAACCTTTAATGGCAAGCATAAAAAAAGAGTCCAAATGGACTCTTTTTTTATGCTATATTTTATAATGTATTAACGCTTCTTTTTAGGTCTTCCGAAAATATTTCCATCTTGAAAACCTACCCCTTCAGACGGTCCTAAATATGTTTGAGCACATCTGAAACCAACAGTTGATGAAGCTTGATCTTCTTGCATATATCTACGTGTTCCAGGCGATAACCAATAAGCTCTATCATTCCAACTTCCACCTTTAATTACTCTTGACTTATCATTAATCAAAGATGTTACACCATAACCATAAGTTACTCCACTAGCAGAATCTCCATCAAGATAATTGATTAGATTATTTCTTTGATAGTTTGTTCTGTTTTTAACTTCTTCATCTGAAATATCAACTTTCTTTAAGCGACCCATACTGTCTCTTTCGTATTCCCCATTAGCATTCTTGGAATATCTTTGAAATTTATTTCCACGGAAATAGTTAAAGTCCTGTCCATCAGCAGGTGTTAATGGTCTGTAAACGTCTTCTACCCACTCACTAACGTTTCCACACATATTATATAAGCCAAATGAATTTGGATAAAAAGATGTAACGTTTGCACAAATGGCAGCACGGTCATTTAATCCTCCGGCAACTCCCATATTGTCCCCGCTTCCTCTTTTGAAATTAGCTAAAAATCTTCCTTGTAACATTCCAGGGCGATTGTATCTTAACCCATTCATGTTTGGAGTCCAAGAATACATTTGTTGGTTTGAAATAATTTCTT
>CANCKV010000589.1 GCA_947378615.1 Chitinophagaceae bacterium
GAATGATGAGTGCTTTGAAATAGTAAGGGTACTTATAATTGAAGGGTTTATTGCGAAGAGATGCCTGCGGCATGACAGAAATTGTCTGAATATGGATTTATTGGATTTAAGCCCCCGTCCCCTGAAGGGGTGTTGCGAAGGAGGATGTCAGAATTAGGATTTTTAGGATTTAGAGATTTTAGGATTAGGAAGCGTTATTGTTTGTTATGCCGTAGGCAACTGACTGAAAATAAGCGGCTTTATTGCGATGAGATGCCTGCGGCATGATAGAAATTGTCTGAATCAGGATTTATAGGATTTTAGCCCCCGTCCCCTGAAGGGGTGTTGCGAAGGAGGGTGTCTGAATTAGGATTTAGAGGAAGATAGGATTACTTTATTGCGTTTAATTATCACTTATTCTCAATAAATAAATATCAAATCTAAACCCGTCGAATTCGACGGGTTTAAAAAGTAAATTAGTTTTTTTCAATAATTCAATTATCCAGATTTTAAAGAAGTCGAACTTGACCACTTTAGAATTAAACTTTTAAAACAATTGTACCGAATTCGGTACAATTAAAACATTAAAATGGCAACAAATAAAACGATAATTGTAAAGGATACATCTATTGGCATACTCAGTTCAACACAGGACTACTTATCACTAACAGATATTGCAAGATATAAGGACATATCAAACACCGATTCCATTATACAAAATTGGCTTCTGAATCGAAATACTATTGAACTCTTGGGATTTTGGGAGACAATGTACAATACCGATTTTAAACCCCTCGAATTCGAGGGGTTTAGAAAACAGGCTGGTCTAAACAGCTTTGTGATGACCCCTAAAAAATGGATTGAAACTACGAGAGCTATCGGTATTATCTCAAAATCTGGAAGATATGGTGGCACTTATGCACATAAGGATATTGCTTTTGAATTTGCATCATGGATTTCGATAGAATTCAAACTTTATATCATCAAAGAATTTCAACGACTAAAGGAAGATGAAATCGAACGGTTGAACCTATCTTGGAATCTTCAGCGTACGCTTGCTAAGGTAAACTACACCATACATACTGATGCTATTAAAGAAAACTTGATACCTAAGGAATTGACAAAACAACAGATTGGCTTTGTTTATGCAAATGAAGCTGATATGCTGAATGTGGCACTGTTTGGAATTACAGCAAAAGAATGGAGGGAAGCAAATCCAAACACAGAAGGAAACGTTAGGGATGCTGCCCAAATTGAACAATTAGTAGTGTTGTCAAATATGGAAAGCATCAATGCCCTACTCATTCATCAAGGGGCGGAACAGGGAGAAAGAATTAAGCAATTGAACAGTACGGCAATAACTCAAATGAAATCATTGGTAGCAAATAGTAGTTTTAAGAAATTGAGATAAGCCCCCGTCTCTTAAAGGGCAATGTCATTAAGTTAAGCGGTCTAATCGAAAATAAGGGTGTCAGACTGAGCCTGTCGAAGGCATGGAAAGAGGGAATGACCGTTGAATTATCCCGGTTTCGACAAGCTGCTAATGACATCTTTTAATTCGCTACTTCCTCCCATTTTTTTCTAGTGCGCTTGATGAACCATTCGAATTTACGCGAAGACAATGAAGAAGTTGGGGTGCATAATGTCATCTCAAAAAACTTGTGAAACTCTAATAATTGCCTCAACCTGACAGTCATTCCTTAACTTAATGACATTGCCCTGAAGGGGGTGTTGCTAAGGAGGAAGTCTGAATCAGGATTTGTAGGATTTAGAGATTTTAGGATAGAGGGATGTATTATTGTTTGTCATGCCGTAGGCATTTGACTGAAAATAAACGGCTTTATTGCGATGAGATGCCTAAGGCATGACATAGCTAATACTCCTTATTTTCAATATCAAGTCCTCAATATTTTAGCATTTAAAAGGAAAATATACCTATACAAAAAATCTTTCCCCTTGCTTTGTTTTCTCTTTTATATTTGTCGTTATTAAACACTATTTAAAATTATTCTTTTAAAGTGTATTTATGTTAACGAATGTTTTTTGTCAAGTTATTTTATGAATTAACCTAACAATATATCAATATGGATTATCAGTCAACTACTATTGAAGAGCTATGGAAATTAAAAGGTTTTAATCCTAATGATAGCCAAAAGGAAGCAATCCTACATACCGTAGGTCCTCTGTTTTTGACTGCTGGCCCTGGTTCTGGAAAAACAAGGGTTCTTCTTTGGCGTACTCTTAATCTGATTGTTTTTCATGGTGTTAAACCTGAAGAAATCTTCCTTTCTACTTTTACTGAGAAAGCATCCCTTCAACTTAAGGATGGTCTTAGAACTTTACTCGGCATTGTTACTAATGTCACTGGAAGACCTTTTGATATTTCTAAAATGTCGATTGGTACTGTTCATTCTATTTGCCAATCATTGATTACGGATAGGCGTTTCTCGGTGGATGGTGCTCGAAAGACCGCTCCCATTTTGATGGATTCCTTATCACAATATTTCAAGGTTTATAATAGACGATTTTGGCAGGAATTATGGACGGCAGGTGGTTTTGAAGATGAAGAAGATGCACACAATTCAATTACTGAATATCTACAAGGAAAGGAAATCAATTCAAGGCATGTGGCAGTAACTGATTGTATCGCACTCTTCAATAGATTTTCGGAAGAACATATTAATCCTTCGACCATAAAAACAAAGGATGCAAATCTGCAACCCTTGTTGAAGATGTATGAGCATTATTTAAAGTCCTTACAGATAAATAGTTTTACCAAGCAAGTCGATTTTTCATTATTACAACAAGAAGCTTTTAACACCATACAAAATTTTGCAAACTCTGATAGAGTTTTCAAGCATATCATCATAGATGAATATCAGGATACAAACGCCATACAGGAAAAATTATATTTTGCCTTATCTAAGGGAACTAAAAATATTTGTGTTGTTGGTGACGATGACCAAGCATTGTATCGCTTTAGAGGTGCAACCGTCGAAAACCTAGTAGAGTTTGAAGAACGATGCTT
>CANCKV010000590.1 GCA_947378615.1 Chitinophagaceae bacterium
GCAGATGCTTTTTTTGCTAGAGGCTTGCACGAACAATTTGATGGTGTACTTGCTATGTATCATGATCAGGGGCTAATCCCTTTTAAATCACTTGCATTTGGTGAGGGAACAAATTTTACTGCAGGTTTACCTGTTGTAAGGACTAGTCCTGACCACGGAACTGCATTTGACATTGCGGGTCAAGATAAGGCTGATGCAAGTTCATTTTTGGTAGCAATTTTTAAGGCTATTGACATCACTAGAAAGCGTGAGGAATATGACGATGCTCGGGCGAATCCAATGAAGAAAATAAGTGCCCGTATTATTGCAAATAGTGTCGATGAAAAACTTGAAGAAGCTTAGAAAGTTGTACGTTTTAAGTAATACGTTATAAGTAATACGATTTAAGAAAAAAGAAGATTTACTTGAGATGCAAGTTGCTCAATCTATTTTAATTGCATGCCTTAATGTTTAAAACTATTCATAATGATTATAATTAGTAATGAGACGTTGAAAGTCTCAATTGCCACTCTTGGAGCTGAGTTACATAGTATTTACAATAAACAGACAGGATTAGAGTATCTGTGGGATGCGAACCCATCTTTTTGGCCTAGACGAAGCCCAATTTTGTTTCCTGTTGTTGGTGGGATTAAGGATGGAGGTTATGATTACAATGGCAAAACCTATCATTTTAACAGACATGGCTTTGCGAAAGAAATGGAATTTGAAGTTGAAAATAAAAGTGAAAATAGCGCAACTTTTGTTTTAAAGACTTCAAATGCAAGTTTAGAAATGTATCCATTCTATTTTAAGCTGTCGATTGTTTATACAGTTAATAGTAATGAATTAGAGGTTAAATATGTAGTTGAAAATAAGGGAACGGATAAAATGTATTTTTCTGTTGGAGCGCATCCTGCTTTTAAAGTGCCTTTAACTGATGCGGAACAATATGAGGACTATTATTTATCTTTTAGTGAAGAGGAAAATGCTGGAATTTATCCAATTGCTGCAAGTGGGTTGATTTTTAATACTGCTGTTCCATATTTAGAAAACACGAATGTGTTGCCTTTGAAAAAGGAAATCTTTTATAATGATGCATTAATTTTTAAGGATTTAAAATCCACTTCAATTTCAATCCTCAATAAGAATAACAAGAATGGATTAACTGTATCTTATGAAGGAATGCCTTATATGGGAATTTGGAGCTTTAGGGATGCAGATTTTGTATGTATAGAACCATGGTGTGGACTTGGTGATACCGAGACAACAACAGGAAATATTGTAGATAAGGAGGGAATTAACAGTTTAACTGAGGCAGAATCCTTTACAAGGTCTTGGAAAGTTGCTTTATTTTAATCGACAAATAGGATAATAAAAAAAGGACGAATAATGAAATTAAATTCTTATTCGTCCTTTTTTATTGTATTAACAATAATTAATTTGTAGGGGAAGGTGTTTTAAATCTAGGAACTTTTACCTTAAACTTGTATGACATAATATAGGTTGTGTTTCCCATATCATATTTCATTAAAGAGTTCATTTGTAAAATACTCTTGTTAGAAGTAGGCTGTGTAAATGTTTCAGAACCTGAATAATGCAGTCCGTACTTTAATGTATTCAAAGTAAATGAATGACGAAAAGCACTTAAATTTTTTAATGAATACTTACTCCCTTTTAGTTTTTCATCATTTGTTCCAGTAAATGTAATAGACGCATAAGCTATCTGCATCCCCATTACTAAGAGAAAAGCAAACGTAAACTTTTTAATATGTTTGTAATCGTTCATTGATGCAAATGTAAGAGTAATTCTTAAATAAATCCCAAAGTTTTTAGGTAAATTCGAAAAATAATCAGCTAAATCATCAAAACTACTACAAGAAACTTAATAAGCAGACCAAATTGCCTGCTCAAAAAAGTAATAACTATTACTAAATTAAGTCAAGCCCCTTGACGAAATAAGTGACAGTGCCAGGTAATGCTAACCAAAAGAACTCACGATATACTACCATTAAGGTTACTAAAATGCCCAACCATACAAAAAATAATAACCAATACTTACCTGTAGATTTTTGTTCTGTCATTGCGTAATTTTTTACAAATGTAATAGTGTTAACAATTTTTTCCAAAAGGATTCATTAGAATTTCTTTATTTGTTAGAAATCTCTTTATTATCCTCATTTATTTCAGATGTAGGCTTGTCTAAGAACAACATCTTTAATGCCGTTAGCAGCAGCAATATTGCAAATGCTTTTTTTATTGTTGCAACAGGAAGCGTGACTGCTATTTTGCTTCCTAATAAACCACCCAATAAAAACCCAACCGATACAATCAATACGACTTTGATGTCGATAAACCCTTTTTGATAGTACTGTGAAACTGCAAGTATGCCAACAGGTAATAATAATATTCCTAAAGATGTACCCTGTGCTGATTTTTGAGAAAAGGACAGGAAATAAACCAAAGCAGGTACAATAATTATCCCGCCTCCAACTCCTACTAACCCACTCAATATTCCTGCTGCGAGTCCAATCACAATTAGTAATAATATTGTTATTGCAGACATTCTTGGCATTTCAGTTATCTTGGAAATGTTTCCTTATAAAAAGAAATTGCTTCTTCTACGATGGCTATTGCCTTTGTTTTATCCCCAAATTCTTCTACCCGAACTGCTTTATTCTCTAATTTTTTATATTCTTCAAAGAAGTGTCTTAATTCATCAAAAAAGTGTTTTTGAAGCTCCTCAATATTATTATAGTGATTCACAGTAGGATCATTTGCAGCGACTGCAATAATTTTATCATCTGCCTCTCCCTGATCAATCATTTGCATAACTCCAATTACCTTCGCATCCATCATTGTTAATGGAACAACTGGAAGAGAAGTAATCACTAAAATATCAAGTGGATCATGATCTCCCCCATAAGTTTGAGGTATAAAACCATAATTGATGGGGTAATGGAAAGAAGAATAAATAATCCTATCTAGCTTAAGCAAACCTGAGGCTTTGTCTATCTCATATTTACACC